>CBEVZO010000691.1:0-2727 GCA_965554365.1 uncultured Anaerolineae bacterium | reverse complement strand
GAGGCCGTTCTTCGCAACACAACAAACTACTGACAACTCGTTCGTGGACCCCCACGCCTATCCGTGTACATCCGTGTCCCATTCCGTTCTACCGTCAGCCCAACGCAGCCTAAACGCGCTGGCGAACACGCGGCGCTTCGGGTAAACTCCCCGCCCGATAATCCTATGCACAAAAGGGTGTACACACGGCAGCATATGACCGATTCAACCACTCCCCCACCCCACGCCAGCAGATTCGCAGACGCGCCCTGGATGACCATTATCGTGGTCGTCTTTGCCGGCCTCGCTGTGGCCTACAGCCTCGTCACGCCGCTGTTTGAAGCGTCCGACGAACTATGGCATTACCCGATGGTGAAATACGTTGCCGACCACAACTTCGGCCTCCCCGTGCAGCAAGCGGGACTCACCGACGCACAAGCCCCCTGGCGACAGGAAGGCGGGCAACCGCCGCTGTACTATTTCATGGCGGCGGCAATCACGCGCTGGATTGACACGGACGATCTGCACGATATCCGGCGCATCAATCCGCACGCTGACATTGGCGAGATCGTGCCCGACGGCAACGTGAACATGGTCGCTCACAACACAAACCTGGAATCCTGGCCCTGGTCCGGCGCGGTACTGGCAATGCACCTCGTGCGTTTCCTGTCCATCGCGCTCAGCACAGGCACCGTCTATCTCACCTACCTGCTCGGACGCGAATTGTTTCCCAACCTGCGCGCCATCGCGCTCATGGCGGCGGCGTTCACCGCGTTCAACCCAATGTTCATCTTCATCAGTGCGGTGATCAACAATGACAACCTCTCGACGCTGCTGGCGACGGCGCTGCTGCTGCTGATCGTGCGCCTGATCAAGCGCGCGGACGATCCCCCGGATTGGCGCTTTTATGCGCTGCTCGGCGTGACGGCGGGCGCGGGGATGCTCGCGAAGTTCCAGATCGGATTCATGCTGCCGATCATCGCACTGGTGCTGGCGGGGATTTCACTCAAGCACCGCAACTGGCGACCGCTGATCATCGGTGGCGCGATTTCCGGAGGACTCACGATCCTGATCGCGGGCTGGTGGTATGCGCGCAACTACGATCTCTACGGCGACGCGACCGGGATCAACGTCTTTCTCGATATTGTGGGCCGCCGCGCCGTGCCCGCCGATCTGCACCAACTGTGGACCGAGCGCGAGACGTTCTACATGGCCTTTTGGGGCTTCTTCGGCGGTGTCAACGTCCCGCTGAACGACGACCTCTACACGCAATACAACGCGATAGCGGGCATCGCCGCAGTCGGAGCATTGATCGGAGCGGGTAATACCATAATCCAACGGTTCAGCGACCGTGACAACTTCACCCCGGCAGAATGGCGTTTGAACCTCGCCCGCGCCGTGACGCTGCTGTGGGCGGTCGTCGTGTTCATCTCCCTGCTGACGTGGACGCGCCAGACGTGGGCCTCGCAGGGGCGCTTGTGGTTCAGCGCAATTGCCGCGCTCAGCATTCTGATGGCGGCGGGACTGAATCACTGGGCGCATCTGGCGACGTTTGCCCGCCTGGGCGACCTCACCACCGCCAAGAAGCAGCCCATCACACTCGCCTTCGCCATCATGCTCACCGTGCCTTGGTTCGCCAACGGATCGCTCACCGCGCTCATTACCACCATTTACCCGGCGTACCATCTGGATCACGACGCCGTGTGGAAGGAATTTGAACTCGAAGGCAGCGTGATCAAAGACGGCGCGCTGCATCCGGCGTGCTTCACCGCACCAGAGTCCGCCACCGAGACGCTATGCCTCGCCTACCGCGAACTCTCCGGGGCAATCCAGCCCGGCGACTACCTGCGGCTCGCCCCGACGATGACCGTGAAAAACACTCTCACGCGCGATTGGAGCATCTTCATCCATCTCGTCAACGCGGATGGTGTGATCGAAGCGCAGCGCGACGTGTATCCCGGCGGCGGCTTGCTCGCGACAACCGATCTAGAACCCGGCGAGACATGGAACAACCTGATCGCAGTCCTCATCCCACAGGGCCTCTACACGCCGCAAACGTTGGATGTGTATCTCGGCTTCTACGATCTGCACACCTTTGACCGCATGACAGCACCAGCAGCCACCGCCGAAAATCGTCTCTGGTTGGGGCAAGTCACGCTCGAAACGCCGCCCGGCGCAGTACCGAACCCGGTGAACGTGAATTTCGGCGACCAACTCACCCTGCGCGGCTATGAGGTCAGCGACCGTTCACTGCTGCCCGGCGAGGAAACCACAATCACGCTCTACTGGGAAGCGCGCAACGCGACACTGGACAACTATGTGGTTTCCGTGCAAATCATCGATCCCGATCCCGCACGCCTCACCAAAGCCGCCCAACGCGACGCGCCGCCCGATCCCCCCACCCCGACGTGGACCTCCGGCGCGCAGATCGCCGACGTACGAACATTAACGATCTTCCCTGACGCGCCACCGGGTCGCTACCGGCTCATGGTACGTGTTTATCCGGCGGGCGATCCGTCCAGCACGCTGCGGGTGCGCGGCGACTCCGGCGCGCAGTCCGAAGATTTCGTGTGGCTGAGCTGGATTCAGGTGGAGTGACATGGTGCTATGGCGACGGTGGAACAGGCTCAAGAAATCCCGCAAGATAATTGTCGTGATATGCCTCGCCATACTTGTCGGAATCTTGACCTACAGTTTTGTGTTTCCACCGTTGGTCCGCTGGCATGCAGGAGAATTATTAGGCGTGCC
>CBEVZO010000690.1:0-2729 GCA_965554365.1 uncultured Anaerolineae bacterium | reverse complement strand
CGTTGGTGCTTACATGTGCCGATGCGGGCGATGCCGTCGCGCAGCAGATTATCGATCACGCGTGCGACGAGTTGGCGCTGGCTGCCCACACTGTGATCCGCCGCTTGGAATTACAGTCACCGGGCATCGCGTTCGCGGGCGGTCTCCTGACCACGCCCAACCGCCTGAGTACTCGCGTCTGTGCCGCCCTAGACCTGCCCTCGATCCCGGAACCGCGTTATCCCCCGGTGATCGGCGCGGCGCTGCTGGCACGACTGGCCCTTGCATAATACACAACTTCTTCTGACTGCTGACGAAAGAGATCGCATCATGATATTCGAGACTGAAAAACCCAATCCGCGCAGCACCACTATCGACCAACTCCCTACACTGGACATGCTGCGGGTGATCAACGACGAAGATGCGCGCGTTGCGGAAGCCGTTGGGCGCGTCCTGTCTGCGCTAGCCGCAGCGGTGGACCTCATCGCGGATCGGTTGCGCGGAGGGGGACGGCTGTTTTACATTGGCGCGGGGACCAGTGGACGCCTCGGCGTGCTGGACGCAGTAGAATGCGTGCCCACGTTCAGCGTCTCACCAGAGATGGTGCAGGGCATTGTCGCGGGCGGCACGACGGCGCTGACCACCTCCGTCGAAGGCGCGGAAGACGATCAGGACGCCGGGCACGCCGTGATCGCGAAGTACCAGATCAGTGCGCAAGACGCGGTGGTGGGCATCGCCGCCAGCGGACGCACACCGTATGTGATCGGTGCGCTCGAAGCTGCGACCGCTGCCGGAGCCGCGACGATTGCCGTCTCGTGCAACGCACCCGCCCCGATCCTTGATCTGGCGCAGATCAGCATCGCCGTCGTGGTGGGGCCGGAAGTCATCGCCGGATCAACGCGTCTGAAGGCAGGCACAGCGCAAAAAATGGTGCTGAATATGCTCAGCACCGGCAGCATGATCCGCTTGGGCAAGGTGTACGGAAATTTGATGGTTGATGTAATGGTCACAAACCAGAAACTTGCGGAACGGGCGCGCCGTCTGGTGATGCTGATCGCGGGCATTGATGCCGACACAGCCAACCGTCTGCTGGCGCAAACCGATCAGCAGGTCAAGCCCGCGATTGTGATGGCGCTGCGCGGTGTCTCGGCTGCCGAAGCCCGCGCGCTGCTCGACGCGGCGCAGGGAATGCTGCGCGATGTAATCGGGGAACACACCGTCAGCGACGGGTAAGTTGCATCACGCAGCCGCCCAACGCCACACCGCCGCGCCTATCGCCGCTAACAGCGCATCGCCCGCCGCCTGCATCGTCGCTGAGAGGGGCAGCGGCACATTGACGGCCTCCACAATGGCACTGATCGCCAGCGTGCGATCTGAGAAATACGCGATTCCACAGTCACCGCGCATCGTACTCAGTGTGCCAGTTTTGTGCGCGAACACGATCTCCTCCGGCCAACGTAGCGGTAGCCGGTGATTGTACGTCTGCCGCGTGAGGATGTGCCGCATCAGTGCAGTGAACTCCGGTGTGACGACCTCGCCGCGCTCGATCATGCTCAACAAGCGATTCAACGCGGCGGGTGTGCCGGTATTCGTCGCCGCACCGGACGCCACATCCGCATCACGCCGCACAAGCCCCTGTGCCGCATCCACACGCAAAATCTCCGGCTCAGTGAGCGCCAACTCTGTGCTGGGGAACACCGCCCACAGCAGATCACGCGTCGTATGCCGGATGTGCAGCCCCGCAATGCCCAACTCGCGCATGGCCGCATCGACCGCCGCCGGTCCACCGAGCAAGTCCAGCACCCTGTCCGTCGCCGTATTGTCGGAAACGATAATCATCAATGTCAGCAGATCGCGCAGCGTCGGCGCGAGGCCATCGTCCAGATACGACAGCACGCCGCTGCCGATCAACTTGTGCGCGCGCTGCACAGGGTAACGCGCATTCAGCGTCAGATCGCCCGCATCTACACGGCGCAACGCCGCCACCAACACCGGCACTTTGAACATGCTCGCCAACTGAAACGGGCGCGTCTTATGCACCGCCGCGATCACCTGCTCCGTCGCTACATCCGTCACCGCCACGCCGACAATATGCTCCGGTGCAGCCTCAACAAGCGCGTTGAGCGTCGCCTGTAATATCGTCATTGAGGTTCCTCCAAGCGCAGCAGGTCGTCCCACGTTTCGCGACGGCGGATCACGCGCCATAAATCGCGCTCGACCAACACCTCCGGCGGGCGTGTGCGCGCGTTGTAATTCGACGCCATCGCCATGCCACACGCGCCTGCCGCCAGCACCGGCACACGGTCACCGGGAGCTAGATCCTGCAGCGCCGCATCACGACTCAGCACATCGGAGTAGGGTTCCGCGAGCGCCTGCGCCTGGACGCCCGGATTCAACCGCACCAGCACATTGTCACGCACGGTTATTGCGCCATACGGCAGCTTGAACGGATTTTCAAGTTAAAAGCGGCCTCACCCCCCAGCCCCCTCCTTTCAGGGGTAGGTATTTGATTCTAGCTCAACAAACTCATGTTGTGACAACTTTTCTATTGAGAAAACCATGAGCTTTGAGCCATTCTGACCTTTTTAGACCCGTTTAGGAACAATCTGTCTGAACAGAAAACTGGTCAGAACCTTGAACAACGAAAAACCTACCCCTGAAAGCCAGCCCCCTCTCCATCCGAGACGTTTTGTTTTGATCTTCCCCCGGTTTCTCGGACACAGAAAATGTCGTAGACTGGAGAAATCAGG
>CBEVZO010000689.1:0-2733 GCA_965554365.1 uncultured Anaerolineae bacterium | reverse complement strand
TCGTTGACAGAGTAGAAGGGTCAGATATGCTGCGCACGGACTTCACACGCGCCTAAGCCGTTTTCGGGGCTTGCTGCTTTGCTGTGACCGTGTCGCATTCTGGCGAACACCAATTCAATCCTGTCTGGTGATCACCACATCGACTTCCGCCGCATGGAGCATGTCTCCGGCGGCGTTTTCATTTCCCCCCAAGTAGCGTATTGGCTGATGTGATGATCGTGATAGGAGGCTCTGTATATGTTGGCTGTATCTAATCTTGCAAAACGTTTCCCCGGTGCGGATGCACCGTTGTTCCACCATGTATCGTTTACCGTCAATCCCGGCGAGCGCGTCGGCCTGATCGGGCCGAACGGCTGCGGCAAAACAACGCTGCTGCGCGTGATCTTGGGACACACGCCCGCTGACAACGGCGGTGTGCTATTCACGCCGCCCGATCTGCGGGTGGGCTATCTTCCGCAAGGACTCGCTGTGCCGGACGACACGCCGATCCGCGATGTGTTGTTTCCGCGTGCCGCAGAATTGTGCGCTGTCGAAGATGAGGTCGAACGGTTGGCAGTTGCGATGTCCGCCGCAAACGGCAACCTCGATGACGTGATGGCGCAGTACGACACGGCGCTGCAACGGCTCGAACTGCTTAGCCGCCGCATTGATTCCGGCGGGCACGGGCGTGTGCTGTCCGGGCTGAGTCTGGATGGTATCGCGCTGGACCGCCCAGTGGGGACGCTCTCCGGCGGGCAAAAGACGCGGCTTGGACTAGCGGCGCTGCTGCTGGATGAACCGCAGTTGTTGGTGCTGGATGAGCCGACCAATCATCTCGACGTGACCGCACTCGAATGGTTGGAGGGTTGGCTGCGCGCGTTCAACGGCGGGGCGCTGATCGTCTCGCACGACCGTACGTTCCTCGACGAAACCGTGACGCGCATCGTCGCAATGGATAACCAGACGCGCACCACACGCGTGTTTGAGGGGGCGTACAGCGACTATGCGGCGACCGTGAAATCCGAACTTGATCGGCAATGGGCGCAGTGGCGCGATCAGCAGTCCGAGATCGCGCGTCTGCAAACCGACATGCGCCAGACGATGGCGCGCGCCGTCGGCAAGGAGAACGCGACTAAAGACTCCACGCAGCGCCGCTATGCCAAGAAGGTCGCCAAACGCGCCAAAGCGAAGGAATCGCGGCTGCGGCGCTACCTCGATGATGTTGATCATGTGGCGAAACCGGGGCAGCGCTGGAATCTCAAGCTCGATTTTGGCGAGCTGCCGACCACTGGGCAAGACGTGGTCTATCTGGACGATCTGGCGATTGGCTACGATCTTGCTGCGCCACTACTCATGGGGCTTACGCTGCGGCTGCGTGCAGGCGAACGGATCGCGGTGCTGGGTCCGAACGGACACGGCAAAAGCACGCTGCTCAAGACGATTGTGGGCGATCTTGTCCCACTGGCGGGCCGTGTGCGGATCGGGTCGAGCGTCAAGATCGGCTATCTCGCGCAGGAGCAGGAAGTGCTTGATCCGCGCAGCACGGCGCTGGACACGATCCAGGCTGCCGCGCCATTGAGCCACACCGACGCGCGCTCGTTCTTGCATTATTTCCTGTTCGCGGGCGATGACGTGTTTTTGCCAGTGGGTACGCTCAGTTATGGTGAACGCGCCCGGCTGATGCTGGCGGTGCTGGTGGCGCGCGGTTCGAATCTGCTGGTGTTGGATGAGCCGATCAATCACCTCGACGTGCCCGCGCGTGAGAAGTTTGAGGAGGCGTTGGGCATGTTTCAGGGCAGCGTGTTGGCGGTGGTGCATGACCGCTACTTCGTGGACAAGTTCGCCACGACGACCTGGCACATCGCGGACGGCGCGCTGACTGAGGATATCCGCACGCCGTTGATGGCGTAGACGTTGCATTGTGGGGGCGTATGGCGATACGCCCTTAGCGCCCCTACGGAGCGTTTTATCAGAAAGGACGCATGTATGTTTGATCCTGGTTTGAACGGCAAAGTCGCGTTGGTCACAGGCGCAAATCACGGCATCGGTGCGGCGACGGCGGGGGCACTCGCGGCACAGGGCGCACGCGTGTACGTGCATTACCTGCGCGTGGCTCCCGACAAAACGCACGCAGATGCATCTGCTGCCGCCGATCCGACGATCCCCGGCGCGGGGATGTATGCAGCGCAGCGCGGTGAAGACGCCTCGGCGGTGGTTGCGGCGATCCGTGCGGCGGGCGGTGAAGCGGCGATGGGCGAGTTCGATCTCGCTGATCCCGACAACATCCCGCGCCTGTTCGATGCAGTAGAAGCGGCGCTCGGCCCGGTGGATATTCTGGTTAATAACGCCGCCGACTGGCAGGGCGACACGTTGCTGCCGCAGAACATCGCGGACGCCAGCCGTCCCGCTGCGCGGTGGAGTGACCAGATCACCGTATCCGCGCGGACGCACGACCGCCACTTTGCCGTGAATTCGCGTGCCCTCGCGTTGATGATGGTCGAGTTCCTGCGGCGGCATGTGGGCCGGGGCGCGGACTGGGGGCGGATCGTCAACATCAGCACGGACGGCGCGTACTGCTTCCCCGGCGAAGTGTCGTATGGGGCGAGTAAAGCGGCGCTCGAAGCGTGGAGTCGCAGTGCCGCCGCTGAGATAGCCCCGTTTGGCATCACGGTGAACATCGTCTCACCCGGTCCGATCCAGCTAATCATTACCCACATCTTGAGAGGGATGAAAAAGCATCCAGGTGGCAACAAT
>CBEVZO010000688.1:0-2736 GCA_965554365.1 uncultured Anaerolineae bacterium | reverse complement strand
ATCAGGGCGCTGATCAACGGCATAGCGGGTATGAGCTTGTTGAACGCGTTAAGACTCTCAAACAGGTGGCGGCTGCGCACCATCATGATCCCGATGCCGGTCAGGATGAACGCCAAGCCCAGGCTGAACGCGACGATCAGCGAGAGGCCTAGTATGATGCGGTTGATCGCTACCGCGACGAGCAGAATTGCAATCGCATCGGGACAGGGGACCAGCCCCCCGCTGATGCCCAGACCAACCAACGCCCGCCAGTTCACACCGCCCAACGACATCTCGCCTTGTGGCAGCACGTCATCATACACATTGACGGCAATCGGTTGGTTAATCTGAATGCGCGCTGAGGCGGTCGCAGCGGCGGGCTGCGACGCAGGCTGTAGTGCAGGTTGTGGTGCAATAGTTGCATTGACCGGTGCGGAAGTTGCGCGCTGCATGTCGGCGGGAATCTCTGGCAGTTGGCCGCGTAGCGATTGCCGGGTACGCGCGCGTTGTACAGATTGCCATGCCTTGTAGCGCCGGTAGATCAGCACCAGCCCCATCGCCATAACCAGCAACCCCGACGCCATTTCTAGGATCGGGAATAGCGTGGTGGGCAGCAAAATGTGCGAAGCCGCTAGCGTGATGAATCCCAACGTCAGCACGGAGCCGGTATGTGTTAGGGTGACGATGCCACCCAACGCCAGCGCGTGTTTCAGTGTGCCGCGCGAGCCTACAAGATACGCGCCGACCAGGGCTTTACCATGTCCCGGTGTGAGCGCGTGCAGCGCGCCGATCCCGATAGCAATAGCGAATAAGCTGAAATACGAAATTGCTGTCAGATTCTCTTCGCGCAGCCGTTGGGTTAATTGCGCGGAAGCAGAATTATCGTCTTCGCGGCGTTTGGGCGGCGCAGAGACTTTCGCGCCGCTGGCTCCGATAGCGGGCATTCCGCTGTCCCAATAATCGCAGGGTGGGTCAGCTTCTGTCGCCGTGATTGTACCGTTATCGGGCACGAGTTGGAATGTCACCGCGCCGTTTTGTTTCAGCGGCGTGCGGAACAATGCGCCATCTGTACTCTGCACGGTGAACCAGTTGGAACTGTTGAATTCTTCGTAGCGATTGTAGAACGCGATTTGGGCGTCGGGGGGCATGTCGTCCGGCCACGCAACGGTGAGCGTGATGTCGATGGCTTGGATGCCCTGTTCAAAATCAACCAGGGTAGTGGGCCACGCGACCGCCATGTTATCCCAGGGCTGCGCGATGCCATTCACCAGCGTCAGATAGTTATCGATGCGCCCGGCAGCCCAGGCAGTAGCTTCATCCGCAGCCACTTCCAGGTCGCCACTTGTGTCAGCGTTGTTCCAGGTGACATACGCCAGTAGCGTGCCGGGCGAGATTGACCATACGACCTCCGCACCGTCCGGCGTGATAGTGATGGTGTGCGTTTGATAATACGTGTCGGCAGGGTGCGCGGACGCACGTGGAACGTTCGTCAAGCTTAGCAGCAGTGTGCTGAACAACACGCTCAGGCCCAGTAGTGCCAGTGTGCGGCGGGGAAGTCGATTGGTCACGATGGGATCGCCTCATTGGTAGCATCGGAATACATACATGATACCTCAGTATACGATGCTACCAACGATTAAGCGTCAGTCACAACGCGCGCACGCAGGGGGATGTGATAGGGGCATGTCGTCAGTCACCAGGGCATAGGTGGGGGGCAGCGGCGTGATGAATGCACACTGTCCCGCGCTGCCGCATGTCGTGCAGGCTGTTCCGGCATGGATCGGGCGCAGCTTGCCTTTGCGCACCCAATGCTGGATCATGCTGTCCAGCAGACCGGGCGTGATATCCAGTTCCCGCGCCAGATGTTTGAGCGTGCGAGGACGATCAGCGGTTTCAAATGCGCGCAACACGTCGCGCAGTGTAGCAGTCATAGCCGTATGCTTTTCCCTATGCGAGGCCGAGCAGCAGCCCGCCCTGATAAATGATGACGGCGACGATCCAGGCGATGATGAGCGTATAGATGATTTGCGCCAGCATCCAGCGCCAGCCGAATTCCTGACGCATCGCGGCAACCATCACCATACACGGCACGTAGAGCAGCACAAAAGCGCTGAAGGCCACCGCCGCCAGTTTGCCACGCTGATCAGAGCCTGCGGTGCGCGAAAATTCCAGCATCAGGACGTGTTCCAACTTAGACGTGTCTTCATCGTCTGTTATGCCGAGCCAATCCGCCTCTTTAATGGTGATGCCGGGCAGTAGATTGAGTGTGCGCGGCACGATGTTCACCGTTTCCTGCACGGTGAGAACTGCTGTATCACCCAGTGTCACGACGATCTCGCGCACGTCATCGAGTACGGTGGGATCGTCTGGCGTGTCATCTTCTACAGCGTCCGCATCGGCCTTGTCTTCGACGTAAATCTGGTTCATCGAACTGATCACGACTTCTTTTGCGACAAAGCCGGTCAGCAGCGAACCGGTGGCTTGCCAATTGCCGAATCCTGCCGGATCGAACACGGGCGCGACGGTTTTGCTGACCGAGCCGAAGACGCTGTCCTCGGCGCGGACCTCCGCGAAGTCCCCTTTACCACGCGCGTTGGGGAGCGCCATCAACAGCCAGATTACGATGGAACTGACGAGAATGATCGTGGTGGCGCTTTCCAAAAAATGCTTGGTGCGCTGCCAGACCTGCCGCAGCACATTGCTCCAGTCCGGCGTCCGGTAGGGCGGCAGTTCGAGTACGAACGGGTGCGCCGGGAC
>CBEVZO010000687.1:0-2738 GCA_965554365.1 uncultured Anaerolineae bacterium | reverse complement strand
CGTGCATCATCGCGGAGTCGTTTGCGCGTATCTTCTTCCGCAACGCGATCAATATCGGGCTGCCGATTCTGGAAAGCCCGGAAGCGGCGCGCGAAGCACAGAAGGGCGACCGGCTCAGTGTGAATCTGACGACGGGCGCGATCACTAATGAACGCACGGGCACGACGTACCACGCGAGTCCGTATCCTGAGTTTGTATTGGCGATCATCGACGCGGGCGGGCTGGTCCCCTACGCGCGTGACGTGTTGGGAATCGCTATTAGCGGCTAGCGGAGCGGCGTTGCGCCTGCTCCGCACGGGGCAGGTGCGCGCCATTCTGGAACGAATTGTGGATGGTGACCCATTTGCTCCTCGCATGGGGCATGGCGCATATGCCCCTACGGAATCATCACACCTAACAAACATAGTCACGAGGAAGAGAAGCAGATGACCAGGATCGAAGTCTACGATACCACGTTACGTGATGGGACGCAGGGCGAAAACGTAGCACTCTCTGTTGAGGATAAGCTGAAAGTTACGCGGATGTTGGATGATCTGGGCGTAGCCTACATTGAAGGCGGCTGGCCGGGATCGAACCCCAAAGACGCCGCGTATTTTGAGCGTGTGCGCGAGCTGGACCTGAAGCACGCCAAGGTTGCTGCGTTTGGTATGACATGCCGCGTCGGGAGCCAGCCCGCTGATGACGCTAACATCCAGGCGTTGCTCGATGCGCAGACGCTAGTCGTGACGGTGGTCGGTAAAACGTCGATGCTGCATGTCCGTGATGTGATCCGCACCACGCCGGAGGAGAATCTGCGGCTGATCCGCGAGAGTCTCGCGTATCTCAAGGCACACGGGCGTGAATTGATCTACGACGCGGAACACTTCTTCGACGGTTTCAAGCTGGACAGGGAATACGCGCTGGACACGCTGCAAGCAGCGGTGGATGGTGGCGCGGAGATGGTCGTGTTGTGTGATACCAACGGCGGGGCGATGCCCTGGGAAGTGCGTGAGATGACGCGCGCCGTGATGCAAGCGCTGCCCGGTATGAAGATCGGCATCCACACGCATAACGACGGCGAACTCGCGGTCGCGAACACGCTCGCGGCGGTGCAGGAAGGCGCGGTGCAGGTGCAGGGCACAATCAACGGTTACGGCGAGCGCTGCGGCAACGCGAATCTGTGTTCGGTGGTCCCGGACCTGGAATTGAAGATGGGGTACACCTGTTTGCCGGAAGGCCAACTCAGTCGCATGGCGGGCGTCGCGCGCACGGTGGCGGAGATCGCGAATATGGCTCCCAACCACTCAGCGGCGTTTGTCGGCAAGAGCGCGTTTGCGCACAAGGGCGGGATGCACGTCTCCGCGATCCGGCGCAACATCGACAGCTATCAGCACATTGATCCGTCGCTGGTGGGGAACGAGATGCGCATCCTCGTATCTGATTTGGCGGGGCGCGGCAACATGCTCAGCAAAGCGGAGCAGTTCGGGCTTGATCTTTCGAGCGAGAATGCGACAGAAGTCGTCGCACGGATCAAGGAACTGGAACACCAGGGCTTTGTGTTTGAAGGCGCGGAAGCCTCGGTGATGATGCTCATGCTGCGTTTGGGTAAGGACTATGTGCCGCCGTTCAGGATGGTTGATTATATGGCGGTCGTGGAGCATCGCGAAGGACGCGGCATGTTTGCCGAGGCGACGATCAAGGTGTTGGTGAAGGGTGAAGAACTCCACACTGTTTCAACCGGGAATGGTCCGGTGGACGCGTTGGATCGTGCGCTGCGTAAGGCGCTCACGCCCGTGTATCCCGCGTTGGCGGAGTTCCACCTGGCGGATTACAAGGTGCGTATTCTGGACGGTCAGAATGGCACGGCGGCGATGATACGTGTGCTGATCGACACGCAGAACGGGCAGCACCGCTGGAGTACGGTCGGCGCGAGTACGAATATCATCGCGGCGAGCTGGCTCGCACTGGCGGACAGCGTAGAGTACGGGCTGACGCAGGTGTGTGGCGAGTGTTGACCTCACCCCCCGGCCCTCTCTCCCGTCAAGCCGGAGAGGGGGAGAAGATAAAAGCCTGTTTGAGCGAGATTTGACCGATAAGGACAGTATACGAAATGCAAGCGAAGATTGTCACGCTGCCCGGTGATGGTATCGGGCCGGAAGTGGTCGATGCGGCGCTGCGCGTCATGGACGCCATCGCGGAACAGTTTGGACACGAGTTTACATACGAAGCAGCGCTGATCGGTGGCTGCGCGATTGACGCCACCGGAACCTCGCTGCCGGATGCGACGATTGCGACCTGCGAAAGCGGGGATGCGATTCTGCTCGGCGCGGTGGGTGGTCCGCAGTGGTCGGACCCGACGGCGGCAGTGCGCCCGGAGCAGGGCTTGCTCAAGCTGCGCCAGCACTTTGACCTGTTCGCGAATCTGCGCCCGGTGCAGGCGTATCCGGCGTTGGCGCAACACGCGCCGCTGCGCACGGATTTGCTCGAAGGTGTGGATATCCTGTTTGTGCGCGAGTTGACCAGCGGTATCTATTTCGGTCCGCGCGAGGAGCAGGGCGACGGTGATCAGGCGCACGATACGCTGTTCTACACGGCGGCACAGGTCGCGCGTGTGGCGCGTGTGGCATTCGAAGCGGCGCGCAAACGGCGCGGCAAGGTCGCGTCGGTGGATAAGGCGAATGTGCTGGCGGCGATGCGGCTCTGGCGGCGCACGGTGGTGGAAGTGGCGGCGGATTATCCCGACGTGGAACTGGAACACG
>CBEVZO010000686.1:0-2743 GCA_965554365.1 uncultured Anaerolineae bacterium | reverse complement strand
GTCCCCCAATTCGGGCGTATCGTCGGTATGGCGCGTGGCGCGCACAGCGTCCTGGCTGAGTGTGAAGTCGATCCCTTCGGCGTTAGTCAACCCGCGCAGCCATTCAGCATATTCCGGCAGACTTTCGTCCAGGCGCAGCGTCAAGTCTTCATGCGGCGTATCCACCAACACCATACCGACGACGTCGTCGGGGTGATCGTGGGTGAACAGGCGCACGCTAAACCCACCGGACGAGTGCCCCACCATCACATACGGCCCGTCGATGTGCGCGGCATTTAACAGTGCGTACAACTCGTCGGCAACCACCTGGCTGGTGCGCGGAGAGATGGGACTCGGATCGCTGCCCCCTAAGCCTGCGCGATCATAGACGCACACCCGCGTGAAGCGCGCCACCTTCGGCTGTGTGAGAATCCACGTGCGCCCGGTGAGCATCATGCCTGCGTCCATCACCACTGTCGGGCTACCTTCACCCTGACACTCAATATACAGGGAATAACCGCCAATATCGACCTGCCCACTTGTGATCGGATCGTCGCCTTGCGCGGTCGCATAACCCGCAGCTAGCACCAGGATGCACACCACCGTGATCCCTATGACGCCCCACACTGTTGTTCGACGCATAAATTACCTCCTCTTAGCTATATAAACTCAAAATGGTTCGCGCAGAGTGTTATACGTAGCTGAGGGAACGTTTTTGCTATCGTATACGCAGAAAGCACGGGCGCGTGAGTCCCGTGCTTGTGGTGGCGTTGCGCTGAGGGCGTTATTGCGGCTATCCTGCGGATAGCTTGACGCTTCTACGGAAGGGGGGTTATTCCAGCGGTTTGAGTTCGCCCAACAGCGTCGGCAGCAGTTCCGTCACGGTGGGGTGGATATGCACTGCGTGCTGCATCACGGTGTAGGGCGCGTCCGCGTACATTAGATCGGTGATCGCGTGGACAATCTCGTCGCCGCCAATGCCCAGGATCGCCGCGCCGAGGAAACGCTTGGTTTCGGCATCCACCAACACTTTCATCAACCCGTGCGTTTCATCGCGCTCAATCGCGCGCGCGACACTGCTCATCGGTTTGACGCCCATCAGCGCCGGACGCACGCACTTGCTGTTCGGTCATGCCCACGCGGCCCAGCGGCGGATCGATGTACAGCGCGTAGATCATGTGCCGCCCGCCGATGTGGGGAACCCTGCCTGCCCTGAACCAATAATGATCGCATCATAATGCATAGTGGTGTGTGTCCTTTCGTGACGTAGCGTAACGTGTGGCTCATGTTCACATGTGAGAGGGCGCACGGCGGTGATCGTACGCCCTGGTCGGATGCGTGTGGATGCTATTGGAGCGTACCATTCAGGCTGCAGCCAGTTCGTCGAGAAACAGCGCGGTCAGCCAGCCGTCCGGCTGTCCCTGCGCAAGTACGGTGTCGTCCAGCACCAGCGCGGGGAGCTGGGTGATGCGCAAGCGCAGCGCCGCCGCCGGGTCCAGATGGATCGATTCCACTATCAGGGTCACGTCGTGCTGATCCGCGCTCCAGCGTTGGAGCGTATGCCGTGTGGTGCGACATGCGTCGGAGTTGCCGAGATAGAGCGTCAGTGTGTGTGTCATTCGAGTACCTCTAGTCCTGCATCTTCCAAAATCCGTTCGATGGCGACGTGATTCACTGAGAGGACGCGGCCCTGACCGCCCAACACCTTTTCGCGCCGCAGGTCGTTGATCAACGTGCTGACCGTGCTGCGATTTAGCCCCGCCATGTTCGCGATATCTTCCTGTGTGAGCGACATGGGGAGGTCCAGCCAATCGCCGTCGGTGCAGCAGAAGCGGCGCGTGATGCTCAGCAGCGTGCCGAGCAAGCGATACCGGGCTTCAGCGCGCATCAACGCGTGCATCCGTGCGAGCGTCTGGCGCTGTTCGTCGGCCAGATGGCGGATGAAGTTCAGCGCGACGCGTGGAAGTTTCTGGATCAGGTCGAGGAACGTTTCTTCGCACAACCGCCCCACCACCACATCTTCGAGCGCCTGCGCCTCGCCGATACGATGACGGTATCAGCCCAGGAACAACTCCCCGAACACGTCGCCGGGACGGAAGATGTTGAGGATTTTTTCGTCCCCATTGAGGTTGATGTACGACACCTTGACCGTGCCCACTTGCAGCACGAATAGGCTGTCGGCAACTTCCCCGGTGTAGAAGACAAACTCACCCGCGCGATAGCTGTAGGTGGGCATGACCTCGAGTACCTGTTCCATTTCCTCCGGCGTCAGTTGGGCAAACAACCGGGCGTTGCGTAGATTCCAGATTTCTTGTGGTAGTCGTGTGATCGTTGGCATAATATGCTGTACCCCGCTGGTAACTCGCTGTTTTGTGATGGGTCTGTGTGTTGTTTTCAGCATGACACACATTGTTAAACGCTACTGTTGTCTGGGCAACACTTTAGCAGATGATATGTGCTGCGTGCCATTGTCGGGGGCTGCAACGGGACGATTTTTCCTGCTTCTAACGGATTGAGTTGGTCGCATATACGCTGCCTCTAAATCGCTTCTCCATTGCACTGTGCTGATGGAAAGCAGACATCTGTTTCCCCCTCTCCGCTTGCGATACTGTTGGCGAACTCGATTTATGGGTGTTTTGTAGGGGCGATGCTTGCGTCGCCCGGTTGGGTAGGGCAAGCCCTACGCCCTACAAAAACAGGTTCGCCAACAGTATCGCTTGCGGGGAGGGGGCCAGGGGGAGGGGCTGATCAGTCACTGCATCAA
>CBEVZO010000685.1:0-2746 GCA_965554365.1 uncultured Anaerolineae bacterium | reverse complement strand
TGCCAATCCACAACGGCGGAATAGGCTCGTCGAGGTGTTTCAAAAGCCATGCGGCTCCGCGCTGCAACGCATCGTCCGACACGTCATGCCCGTGACGCTTCCAGGTGACGAGGGCTTGCAGGCAGTAGGCGGTTTCTTCGGCGGTGGACATATAGTAACCCCATGAACCGTCGCGGTTTTGCGTTTCGGTGATCCAGTATACGGCGTTATCGACCAGCCACTCGGCATACCCGGCGGCGGCGATCACCAGATGAGCGGTGGCGTAATAGGGCGAAGAGTGCCATTTGTCGAACCAAAATAACTGGATCGTTTGTGCGCGGTACAAAAAGCCGAGTGCCTTTTGCACAGAGGGATGTTCGGCGGGTAGTTCGGCCTCGCGCAGGGCACTGAGAATGTGGATATTGGCGCTGATCGAGGGATTCGCTTCTATCTCGTAGCAGCGGAAATGATCATCTTCTTCATAGCTCAAAATTACATCGAGGGAGGGGGCGCGACCAAAGCGTTTCAGGACATCATAGACCAGCCCGGAATCGTCACCGTCTTTGGGCGTATACCCGGCAGCAAACCCCGTACCTTTGGTGGGATGCCACGCGTCTTCAAGAAATGTGAGGTGTGGTTCACACGCGGTCTTGAGCGTGTCATCCAGCGATTTGAGCAGTGAGAGATTCCACAGTGTCCAACCGCGCTCGAATACATCGAAGGGGGCGACATCAGGCACACCGCCGTCATCCGTGACCACGCCGCGCAGATATTCCATCGCTTGTGCATCGTTGGGGCGTACATGCAGCGCAAAATACGCGGTGGCCGAAGGGCTGTGTCCCAGCGAGCCATTGGCTTCTTGCAGGTTGTCCACATCGAGCAGGTGTTGACCGTCCGGCCCGGCCATTTCCGCTGAAAACGCGACAGTGACGAACCGGTTGATTATCCCATCGGGCAGCGCGGCGATCTTGGCGGCGCGATAGTGTTCCAGGCGACCTAATCTCCCATCTTTGTCGTCATCGAGCAGCTTCATTTCTTTGGCTTCGCGCAACAGGGTGGGCGCGATCATCTCGAATCCGATGGTCGCGCCTGCGGGGTCTGCCAGCAGCCCATTGGCGATGGTATTGAGCGCGACTTGGGCACGCTGCCACCGTTGACGGTCGTCGGACTGCCCATACTTGGCGAGTGCGGTCATCGCGGCCAGGGTAGAGATCAGCCGGTCGTGGTAATAGCGCGGGGTAGCCGTGCCCCAGGTCCCATCCGAGAGTTGGTGGTTGCGCAGCCATGTGAGCGCACGTCCGCCGACTGCCGGGTCGAGTTCTGCTAAGCGGGCGACCCATGCGGTGTCGTAGGCCGTATTGAGAATCCGCCCATACCCTATTTTGTTGAGCAGTTGCATGATCCGGTCGTAGACGGCTTGAGTATCGATCACGGTTTCGTCGCTAGGAAATTGGGCGGCAGTACGATCTGGGGCAGTGGATGCCAGTATCCGCCGTGTGTTTGTTTGGCTCCGATGCCCATTGTCCGGTCCCTGTTCGCCCGGTAAAATTCTCGCATCAGCATCCATGCATCAGGCTCCAATGTGTCGTAATCGGCTTCACCACGCCGGGTATAGAGATGATCGTAGAGTATCTCTCGCAGTTGGCGCGGAGTGAGATAAGGTGAGGGGCTGATTGTGAAATACAGGTCTTCTTCGCCGGTGGCGACCAGCGGCATATCGAAAGCGGCGAATTTGTCGAATCCGATGAAAAAGCTGACGGGCGGAACATATTCGCCATAGTAGCCTTCAACCAGCGCGCGTTTGTCGGGAGCTTGACCATGTGTTGTGTAATGTTGAATCGCTAGTTCCCCAATGGTTTCGGCGGCATCGTGCCCAAACAGCCCGAAGAATAACCGGAAACGTGTATGGGCTTGTGTGCGCGTCGTGACTTCATCAAACAGGTCGCACAGATACGCATAAGGAGTTCCACCAAAGTATTTACGATAGTCGCCATAAAAGCGAACACATACATCGTAGGTGGCATAAAAATTCAGGAAAATTTCATGAGTCGCCAGCCGTGCCAGCCCTTGCGCGGCGATCTGAATATAGGCGTCGCTGCGTTCCATCAAGTCCGGCCCAAAGGCGGGGGTCAGCAGATAGTCGATGCCATGATCGAACATCAACTGGTACAGTTCAATGTGCCGCGTCTCGATGATCTTGAGATATTCCGCCAGCCAGTCTTCTTCACTCGCCGTCGGGGGATGTTCGAGCATGAACCAGCGTCGTGTGCCGTTGATGGGGAACACGCACACTTTGGGACCTGCCTGGCGCATAATGGCGGCTACGTCGCCGGGGGGCAACGCCAGAAAAGTATCACGCTCCATCTGCACCTCACTTATTAATGCCTTATTGATCGATTGGATCTGCCTTCAAAATTCATTATAAGATAATGAAGTCTTATCGGAATAGGCCGATCCACCTATCTTTTGATGCGTTTCAAATATAATTATAACGCTTTATTAACAACTTGGCTGCTCAATGCTTGAGATTGGGTGCATTTCACATTGGGGGCGCTGCGAGAATGCACACCGGGATTTTCGTAGGGATGCTGCTTGCGGCGCTCTGGGTAGTTAGCCCCTATCCCCCCAACCCCCTTTCCCCGCAGGCGGAGAAAGAGGGGGTTGATCGCGTGGTGAAGTCCCCTCTCCGCTTGCGGGGAGGGGGCGCGAACCAGTTCGCGTCAGGGGAGGGGCTAACCTCAAACCAGTTGCCCCAAGATTGAAATGC
>CBEVZO010000684.1:0-2752 GCA_965554365.1 uncultured Anaerolineae bacterium | reverse complement strand
GTAGAGGCGTTGTGGCAGGCGTTTGACCGGTTCGATTTTGCCGCCGCAGGTGTACTATTGCATGACGATTTTGTTTGCGAGTGGCCGCAGTCGGGCGAGATCATTCGCGGGCGCGAGAATTTCATTGCCCTCAACACGCAGTATCCAGGCCGTTGGCGCATCACGATCCAGCGCATTGTTGCGCAAGGCGCGCATGTCGTCACCGAAATCACGGCGCGCGAAGCTGTGAGTGGTCAGTCGGCCAACGCCATATCCTTCTTCACCATCCAGGACGGAAAAATCGTTCATGTGCGCGAGTTCTGGCCGGACCCCTTCGAGGCTCCGGCGTGGCGCGTGCAGTGGGTCGAACGATCCACTCCCACACCACCGGAGGATTGAGGCTATGTCGATAAAATCCGGCGGGATCGTCATTCTCGATTATGGTTCGCAGACCGCGCAGCTTATCGCGCGCCGCGTGCGCGAACTGGGCGTCTATTCCGCGCTGATTGGGCATAATGCCACCTGGGAACAGGCACAGGCCGAAGCCCCCAATCTGCGCGGGATCATCCTCTCTGGCAGTCCCTACAGCGTCTATGAAGACGGCGCGCCGCATCTGCCGCGTTGGGTGCTGGAGTCGGGATTGCCCGTGCTGGGCATCTGTTACGGGATGCAGTTGATCACACAGGCGCTCGGCGGTGAGGTCGCAGGGGCGCAGCAGCGCGAATATGGTCACGCGACGCTGAATGTCACCGCAGCCCGCACGCTGTTCGCGGACGTTGATCCACAGCAACCCGTGTGGATGAGTCACGGGGATCGCATCGAGCGCCTGCCGCAAGGCTTCACCACCATCGCGCACAGCGATAACGCGCCCTACGCCGCCATCGCACACACGGATCGTTCGCTGTTTGGCGTGCAGTTCCACCCCGAAGTGCAGCATACGCCACACGGCACGGCGATGCTGCGCAATTTTGTGATCGGCACATGCGGCGCAGCGACAGACTGGAACCCCGCGAACTTCATCAAGGCGACCATCGCGGCGATCCGCGCGCAGGTCGGTGACGGGCGCGTGCTGCTCGGTATGAGCGGCGGCGTAGATTCATCCGTCGCGGGCGAATTGCTACATCGCGCGATTGGCGATCAACTGGTCCCGGTGTTCGTCAACAACGGATTGCTGCGTCTGAACGAAGCGGAGCAGGTCGTGCAGTTAGCCGCGCAGCTTGGCTGGCACAACATGACCGCTGTAGACGCCACCGAGGACTTTCTCTCTGCGTTGCAAGGCGTGAGCGAGCCGGAAGACAAGCGCAAAATCATCGGGCGCGTGTTCGTGGAGGTCTTTGAACGGACCGCGTCACGACAGGGTTCGCTCGACTGGTTGGCGCAGGGCACAATCTACCCTGACGTGATCGAGAGCGCGGGCACGGGACGCCCCAACGCGGCGATGATCAAGTCGCACCACAACGTCGGCGGGCTGCCGGACGAGTTCAAGGACCGCCTCGTGGAGCCGCTGCGCGATCTGTTCAAGGACGAAGTGCGCCGCATTGGGACGGAATTAGGCCTTTCCGACGCGCTGGTGTGGCGGCAGCCGTTCCCCGGCCCCGGACTCGGCGTGCGCTGCATCGGAGAAATCACCTGGGAGCGCCTGGAAATCCTGCGCGCAGCGGACGCGATCTTCACGGACGAACTCGCCGCCGCCGGGTTGCTGTGTGAGGGCACAGCGCAGGCGTTCGCGATGCTGCTGCCGGTGCGCAGTGTGGGCGTGATGGGCGACGCGCGCACCTACCACGAGGTGATCGCGCTGCGCGCCGTCACCACGCGCGACTTCATGACGGCGGACTGGGCGCGGCTGGATCACGACCTGCTGGCGCGCGTGAGCAATCGCATTGTGAACGAGGTCCAGGGCGTGAACCGCGTGCTATACGACATCAGCACCAAGCCGCCCGCCACGATTGAGTGGGAGTAGGTCTGCAACGCGCAAAAACGGACGACAGATTAGGTTGATAAGGGCGGTCGCGTATCACAAGTTGGTTACGGTCCGCCCGTTGTCGATTGCGTTAATAGAGTGTTTTAACGTCCCATAGCATTTGAGGGGCCTTCACGCCGAAACTGATCTTCGAGGCCGATACGCAATCCGACCCCAGAACCCCCACGTGAATAACTTTTGATATTTCGTTGCCTAGTTCTTTCTTGCTTGCGGCGGAGGGTGCTTGGTTTTTCATAGTAGCCATAGCGTCGTTTGTGCCAACGACGCTCATAACCTATCCGAACTGCCCTATTAAAACGACGTAAGGTTCGCTCGAAATCCTCGCCCTCGCGGGCAACAACCTTGACCAAGTGATCGCGTCTGGATATCGGTCGACGCAAAACCGGCGTGTAGGGAACACGCAATAGAAGAAACGTCAAGGAAATCATACCACACTTCTTCTCTGCTATAATAATTGCGGGAGCCTGTCGGTCACGGGCGGCTCACCCTTTTGTCTAGTGGCGCTGAGACTGCCGCTATGGCAGGAGGGTATTTTTATGTCTGCGTTAGGCATCGTCGTGATCGTGGGGTTGCTCGGCGGGCTGGCTGTCGGGTTGCAGCAGCCGCTGGCGAGTCTGCTTGGCGAGCGGTTGGGTATGGTCGAAAGCGTGTTTGTCGTGCAGGTCGGCGGAGTGCTTTCCGCCGGGTTGATCGTCCTCGCGCGGCGCGGGGGCGGACTCGGCCACTGGCACAACGTCCCCTGGTACGCGCTGGGCTGCGGCGTGCTGAGTCTCGCCATCATCGGCGCGGTCG
>CBEVZO010000683.1:0-2752 GCA_965554365.1 uncultured Anaerolineae bacterium | reverse complement strand
TCTCCATAGGTTCTATCGAGCGCCAGCGAGATTGAACAGTCTCGGATGGAGAGGGGGGACCGAGGGGGGTGAGGCCGTTCTGCGCTCACCAGAATCCGCGCTAAATTTTTAATCTGCATAAGCGCCCTCGCATAGCGTGTCATCATGAGCCGTTTCACGGTCTGGCTTGTATGTAGCCCGGTCCATGTGGGCCGGGCGATTTGCGATGACCACATTATTTTGATGCACATGCGGGCTTGCGCAAGTGCGCCGCCGCCACTACCATTATGAGTGAGATTTGCGCCCGGAGACTGAGAACTGAAAACTGTGTACTGAGAACTGTGAGCTACTTCACCCACACGAGGCGGCGAAAGCCATGCACAAAGTTAATGTGTCGGTTCCCGCAGTCAGCACCAATGTCGGCCCTGGCTATGATGCGTTGGGGCTGGCGCTGAATCTGCGCAACGTGATCGAGATGTATCTTCCCAACGATGATCAACTGGTGGTGGAGATGCGCGGCGAGGGGCACGACGTGTTGCCGGGTGATGTGCGTCACCCGATCATGCGTGCGGCGATCCGTCTATTTCAGAGTTTGGAGCAAGCGCCCGCCGGGTTGCATGTACGCTGCGCTGGGCAGATTCCGCTGGATGTGGGTCTGAGCGCCCGCGCCACGATGGTTGTGGGCGGGTTGGTCGGCGCGAATAATCTGATCGGCAGCCCATACACCCACGAGGACTTGATTCACATGGCGGCGGAAATTTCCGGGCAGCCGGAAGCCGTCGTTACGGCGATGCGTGGCGGGTTAGGGATTTGTAGCACGGGTGAGGATGGGTTGTTCTACCGCGCGCTTGAGATCACACCGCTGCGCGTGGTGTTGGCTGTGCCGATCTTGGAGCAATATACGCCGCGTCTGCGCGACAGCTTGCCGGAAACGGTGACGATGACCGACGCTGTGTATAACCTGGGTCGCTCGATGCTGTTGGTTGAGGCGCTGCGCTCAGGTGACTTTGATTTGCTGCGTCACGCGGTGCAGGACCGGCTGCACGAGCCGCATCGCCGCCACTATATTCCCGCGTTTGATGCGGTTGCGGCGGCAGCGGAGCAGGCGGGCGCGTTGGCGGTGACACTGTGTGGGGCGGGTCCGGCCCTGATCGCGTTTGCGGAGGGCCAACACCAGCGTATCGAGAGTGCCATCGTGACCACGTTCAAAGCGGCAGGAGTCGAGGCGCGCACCTGGGCGTTGGGCGTCGATATGCAAGGTGTGGTGATCAGTGTGGTAGAATAGACGCGTGGGGGTGTGTGCCTGTGTGTAGTGCGGACTACAGAATTTGGCACAGACAAGGGGAGGCGTTATTGTTGGGTGCGGCGTCCATATGGGTGGGCGTACTCCCGGTACAATAAGGATCACACCACCGTTCATGAACTGGGAAGCGGTTGTTTACCTCGTCCCCTATCTGATCGCGCTCGCGATATCGTTCAGCGTGGGGTTATATGTGTGGCAGCGTCGGATTTTTGCTCCTGCGCTGTCTTTTGCGTTCTTCACGCTGGCTGAAGGCGGCTATACTGTTGCGTATGTGCTGGAGGTGGTGTCGCCGGGCACAGACGCGAAAGTGTTTTGGGACAATGTGCAACTCCTCGCCATCTACATCGCGCCGCTCGGCGTGCTGAGTTTTGCCCTGCAATACACCAACGCACAGATTTCGCGTCCCCGTTGGCTCCGGCTGATCATCGTCAGTGTGTCGTTGATCGGCGCGGCACTGGCTTTCACTGACGCGCTGCATGGAGGGTTCCGCACCGATATTCACATCGCGCCGGGTGAGCCGTTCGAGCAGTTGTCGTATACCTTCACGCCGCTGTTTTTGCTGTTCTCTGCGTATGCGTACGCGCTGACGCTGACGGCGTGCGCGCTATTAGGGTGGCAGTTGGTGCGCACCCGTGTGATGTACCGCAACCGCATTACGTCGCTTCTGATCGGCCTGGCTGTCCCAGCGGTGGGGGCCGCGCTGACATTATTCCGTGTGGACCACGTCTTTTACCTGGAAACGATTCCGCTGGCGTTTGCGTTGAGCAATGTGATCATGGGCTGGGGTATCTTCCGCTACCAGATGTTGGATGTGCTGCCGGTTGCCCGGACGACGATTATCGCGAATCTGCGCGATGCAGTGCTGGTGGTGGACTTGCGCAACCGGCTGATGGATTTCAACCCGGCGGCGCAGGCGATGGTAGAAACCGACCTCGAAACTGTGTTGGGTCAATCGACGCACGAGGTATTCCCGGAATGGGCGGCGATTACCGACCAATACCCCAACTTCGAGCAGGAGGTACAGTCCGAGATCGCGGGCGGGGCAGGGGCGGATGTGCGCTATGATGAGGTGCGGCTCTCGCCGGTGGTGGATGTGTATGGCAAGGCCATCGGGCGGTTGATCATTGTGCGTAACATCACCGCACGCAGGCAAGCCGAAGCCGAGCTACGCACCCATTGCGAGGACCTGGAAGACAAGATCGCAGAGCGCACCGCTGCGCTAAGCGCTGAGATTGCCGAACGCGAACAGGTACAGCAGGCGTTACTGGTCAACGAGGATCGCTACCGGCGCGCGACTCATGCGGGCAAGGTTGGCCTGTGGGAATGGGATGTGGCGCAGCGCACCCTGTACTTTGCGCCGGAGTTTAGTGTTGCGTTGGGGTATGAGGAGCATTACTTTTCCCGCACGCCTGACACCTGGCGGGAAGCGATTTTCCTGGATGACCTGCCGCTGCTGAACGCTGAACTGGA
>CBEVZO010000682.1:0-2764 GCA_965554365.1 uncultured Anaerolineae bacterium | reverse complement strand
AACACCTCGACGAACCTATTCCGCCGCTGTGGATTGGCAAAAGCCTTTATTGCCCGGTTTACGTCGTGCAATCAGCAATCTTGAGTGCACTGATGCTAGTAGCGCAGGGGTAATCCATCATGACTTTGGTCAGTCGCTTATTAGATGTACCCACCACCGGGGCCGAAGACGCACGCCGCCGTAAGTTGCTCAACATTTTGCTGCTGGGTCTGCTGGCAATTGACACCATCGCTATTCTGATCACACTTTTAGTGTTTATCTTTGCTTCGGTGGGTGAAGAGTTGGAACTGCTGCTACTGGTCGCAGGTACAAGTATTCTCTTTGTCGGGATTCTAGTAATCTACGCAATCAACCGCTATCGCTCCGGGCCACTGGCAAGCGGTCTGTTCTTGCTGCTGCTGACGTTCGTGTTCACCTTCAGCGATGTACCCTACGAAGTCGCCAATGGACGCAGTCTATTTCTGTTCGCTGTGCCCATCATTATGGCTAGCGTGCTGTTACAGCCTGCGACCAGTTTTGCACTGGCAGCGATCAGCAGCGCCATCATTGCGGTGTTAGCCATTGTTGAAGTGGATATTGTGCCCAACATGCCCGCGATCATTGGCTTTTTCGCGGTGGCGTTGGTGTCGTGGCTCTCAGCGCGCAGCCTGGAACAGGCGCTGGAAGACCTACGCGCAATCAACCGCGAACTGGACCAGCGTGTGATCGAACGCACGCAAGACCTCGCGGAAGCCCTCACCCGTGAGCAAACAGAGTCCAGCAAAAACCAGGCGATCCTTGAAAGCATCGCGGACGGCGTGATTGTGTTTGATAACAAAGGCCAGGCGGTTGTCACCAACCACGCGATCACCGGGCTGCTCAACCGCCCGATTCACGCCATCACCGGGACCGATGTGGTCACATTGATTGGCGCAGAAACCGACGACAAAGAACGTCAGAAAGTCATCCACTTTGTGCGCGACAAGAAATACCACAGCTCACCGGTCAAGTTTGAGTGGGGGCGCAAAACGCTATCGGTCAGCTTTGCCGCTGTGCGTGACGAAGAAGGTGAAGCGACAGGCACAGTCGTTGTCTTCCGCGACTACTCGCGCGAAGCCGAAGTGGACCGCATGAAAAGCGCGTTCGTGTCGATGGTGTCTCACGAGTTGCGCACACCGCTCAACGCCATTCTCGGCTACAGCGATATGCTGGAAGTCGAGGTCGATGGCCCGCTGACCGGTGATCAACACATAACAGTGGAGCGCGTGATCGCCAACGGCAGGCGCATGTTGGGTCTGGTGAACAATCTACTGGACCAGGCGCAGATCGAAGCGGGTCGCCTCACCCCCAACCCGACCACGTTCGACCCGCACACACTGGTCGAGGAAGTGCAAAGCGTTATGCATGTGCTGGCGACGCAGAAAAACCTGACACTAGAATGTACTGTGGCCGATGACGTGCCGGATCAAGTGGTGAACGACCAAAACCGGCTACAGCAAATCCTCGTGAATCTGGTCGGCAACGCGGTCAAGTTCACTAACGAGGGCGGCATCAAAATCGCTGTCACTCGCCCCGATGCCGCACACTGGCAGCTCAAAGTCAGTGATACCGGGGCCGGTATTCCGCTCAGCGCGCAAACCTACATCTTTGAACCATTCCGTCAGGTCGATGAAATACTCACAAAACGCCCGCAGGGGACGGGGCTGGGGCTGGCAATTGTGAAAGAACTGGTGGAACTTTTGGGCGGCGACATTCAACTTAGCAGCGAGGTCGGCGCCGGCAGCACGTTTACGATTACCTTACCACTCACATTGGAACTGGAGGCCCAAGCATCATGACAAAGAGTTTAGGTCTGGCACTCATCATCGAAGACGATTACGACGCATCCGCCATTTTCGCGAAAGCGCTGAAAACCGTCGGCTTTGAACCCGAAATCATCTCGCGCGGTGATATCGCTCTGGAAAAGCTGAAAACCGTAGTACCCGCCATCATCGTGCTTGACTTGCACCTGCCAGAAGTCATCGGTACAGACATTCTGAAATGGATTCGGAAGGACGAGCGCCTGCAAAACACGCGTGTGATCGTCGCCACCGCTGACCCGCGCACCGCCGATCTGATCCAGGACGAAGCCGACTTAGTGTTGATCAAGCCGACCACCTTCAGCCAAGTGCGCGACTTTGCCGCACGGCTCGCCTCACGCCCGCGCAAACAAGCCACGCCCGCCGCACCGCCTGCGGAAGCAACTGCCGCAGCCGATACATCTGCCGAGACCAAAGCAGAGGCGGCTCCCGATTCACCGGCGGCAGATGACACCCCACCAGCGGAGTCCGCGCCTCCGACTAACCCGGCAGAAAAAGACACGGCTGCCGACAAAACAGACCAACCGGATTCCTCTGCCAGCGCCATGTAGCGCATCGTAAACGTCACCTGAACACATATCGAAACACTCGTTGCGCCAGCAACGAGTGTTGTTTGTCGGTGTAAATCCACAGCAGCGTCCCACCAATTTGACAACGGACGTCGATTTGCGTTAAAAATAGACTGCGGCATTTTCTTGCACCGAACCTGCGAACAAATGGCTTGCGGACCGCGCGTGCGGGTTGGTTTCTGGCGTACGCTCTCGATGCAGAAACGGCCCCATGATTGCAGTTTTGTTGAAGGCGAAACGCCTAACGTTGTCGCGTTTGAGTTGTTGTCTGCGATCCGATGGCTGCTGTTAGGAGGAGGAGAACACGCCATGCTAACTGGTATACCTCAATCCATTGCTGTTGCGGTGCTTATCACA
>CBEVZO010000681.1:0-2764 GCA_965554365.1 uncultured Anaerolineae bacterium | reverse complement strand
CGTACATCCAGAAATCGTTGTTGCCGTTGCGCGCAACGACTAACACCCAATGCTGGTCGCTGGAGTTGTAGCGGGTGCGCGGCGTGCGATCCACCTGCACGGGCACAGGCACGCCGTTCGCCAACCACGTATCAATGCGCGTGACCATCTGCGGATTCATGTCTTCTTTGCCCGCAAATTGGATGTCGCTGAACACAGTAGACAGCGCGTTCCAGCGCGTGTTGTTCACGTTCACAAACCCGCCCTGCCGGATCATGCTGGAATTCAGATTCGGAGGCGTGATCTGGTGGCCCAGCGCGCCAGCGAGCATCGCGAAGCACGTTATCTGACAGCCCCACGACCCAATCGTTTCCCCTGAGCCGGGATGCCCCAAACGCTCGCGCCGCCACTGCGGATCACGCTGCGAAAAATGTGGTGCTTTGGTGTTGATCGTGACCGTCGGCTGCGTGGGCTTGGTCGGCTGCGTGGGTATGAGTCCGCTGGGCGTGACCGAGAAAATTGGCATCCACAGAATCTCACCGAACGGCTCGCCCTGCGGATCGTGCGCCAACCACTCCGTGTAATACTTGCCGGGTGTGGCGGGGGTGCGCAGTTCCAGCGAGACCTCGACTTCCTGACCCGGCGCGCAGGCGGGCAGCGGAACACTCGTCTGAACGGTCATCGCGGTGCCGTCGTTGTGCCGCAGCGTGAAATCGTCGCCCCAGGAGGTTGTGCCGGTGTTTTTCACACGCCACGTCTTGACGAAGCGGCTGCCCGCCGCGAGTTTCGCATTATCTTCGATGGTCACATCGTCAATGTACAGCAGATCACTTTGGGCGGGCACAGCGGGGACCGGGACAGGTTGATCAGTGGGCGGCGCGACAGGCTGTGGAGTCGGCTGTACGGCGGCGGGAACCACTTTAATGCGCGTGTAGAGCGGATCGCCCCACAGTTCGCCCGTGCCATCGCGGAAGCGCCATGTACTCAGGTGCAGCCCCAGATTATCCGGCGCGGTGAGAATCACGGAGATTTCCGCTTTTTGCCCCGGCTGGCAGTCTGGCACAGGCACGGTGACGTTGGTCGTCATGGCGCGGTCTGCGACATGCGACAGTTGGAACCCGGTCCAGGGTTCCGTGCCGGTGTTTTTCACACGCCAGGTCTTCGTGAATGTTTGCCCGGCGGCGATGGGGGTATCGTCGGGAACGGTGACATCCGCATCAAACTCGTAGTTAAGTGCCATAGGTGGCCTCCTGTGCTTGGGAGTTGTGGGGGTCGGTTGGTTGGAAAAACGTTTTATTGATATCTTAAAGGATATGATAAAGGCACGCATACCACAACTGCAAACGGTGGGGAGCTTTGCGTAACAGTGCCCTCAATCCTCGTTCCCTCTCCGCGTGTGATTCAAGGTACATAAGGGGCGAGGTAAACACGGGGATTGCACATCAAGGTGTATTGATGCAACCCTCGCTCCTCTGCTGCATCGAACTGGTATAGCTTGCTGTACCGGCTGCACACTGTGATCTGGTAGTGCAGCACGCTCGCGGCGGTGGCAACACTGGATTGGACACTAACGCTGGAATCGCAGTACACGACACAGGGTACGATCCTCCTTGCCCCCCCTCAATAGGATTCGGCACGCTACACGCCACGTGCCGCGAGTATCTTGGAGCGCACAGATTACCCCGTCTGTGCGCTCTTGCTTTGTACTCGCTATCCGGGCGATCTGACCCTTACGCACTCCCCGCCGCGAACAGGCGCGCGAGGCCGGGATACGGCTTCAGCGGGATGATCTCAAACGTGATCAGCCCCGCCTGCACCAGCGGCAGCGCGTCCAGGGCGGCGCGCGCGTCATCGAGAGTGTCGCATTCGAGAATCAGCACGGCCTCGTTGCGGTCGGCGCGAAAGTGAATCTCGCGGATCACACCCGCCTGCTGCAACTCATACACGCGGCGCGCTTCGGCAGCGAGCAGGTCCGGCGCAAAGTCCAGCGGGCGGGCGTCGGGATTTTCATGTTCTAGCGCGATCAGTTTCATGGCAGCACTCTCCTGCGTTGGGGCGGACGCGAGATCAGAATCACACTGCTCAGGATCAGCACCCCGCCGATCCAACCGAGCGCGTTGGGCACTTCCGCGAAAAAGAGCAGTCCCATCAGCACGCCAAACACTGGCTCCGATAGCGATGCGATGCTCACCACCTGCGCACTGACACGCGCCAATCCCAGAAAATAGAGCCAATATGATAAGCCAAGCGAAAACACGCCCAGCGGAATCAGCACATGCACGTTGTCCAGCACGGCCCCGGCGTCGGCTTGCAGTGCCCAGGGCAGTGTGATGATCACGATGATCCCGTTGGACCACAGATTTTGTGTCAATCCCGTGACACGTCCGCGCAGCGACCGGCTGATCAGCATCACCACGCCGTAGGTCAAACCCGATCCCGCCCCCGCAAGCAGGCCGCCCATCTCGCTGGAGTCAATGTGTAGGCTGCGCGGATCGGCAAGCAGCACCATCCCCACACACGCGATCCCGATGCTGATCCACGTCAGCGGGGCGCGCGGTTCACCAAGCAGCAATGGGGCAAGCAGCGCCACGTAGATCGGCGCGGAGTTGACGAGGATGGCAGCATTGGCGGCGGACGTGTGCTGGACGGCGTAGGTGTATTGCAGCACCGTCAAGCTGACCACCACGCCGAGTAGCACGAGACGCGGCATCACGTCGCGGTACTGCGCAACCTGCACCGGTTCACGCCAACGGATCACCAGCAGCGCCAGAAACAGGAAGCCAAA
>CBEVZO010000680.1:0-2765 GCA_965554365.1 uncultured Anaerolineae bacterium | reverse complement strand
CGATCACGCGTTCAGGATGCTGTGTGGCAGCCGCCAATGCTGTCACCGAGAGCGTCTCCGTGCTGGTCGCCAGGATCGTTGTGGGCGCAACCACCGCATCTATCGCGCGAAGCAACGCCTGCTTGAGCGCGAGATCATCGCGGATCGCTTCAATCACGATATCGGCGTTGGCGCAGCACTGTTGAATCCGCGTCGTCAGGCGGAACACACGCTTGGCGCGGCGCGCGTCCAGGGCTGTGATGCGCTGGTCCCGCACCTCCGCGTCAATACTGCGACTGATGTGCGCTAACGACAGCCGTAAGGTGCGCGCGTCCGTGTCGTGCAGCGTGATCTGCTCGCTGCTGAGCGCCAACGCCTGCGCGATCTCGGTCCCTGTCGCGCCGGTTCCCACGATGACAATATGCATACTTGCTCCCGTTTACACAAATCCTGTTGCTTACTCTAGTGAAATTTCTCCCACTCCGCAAGATGATTTTACCGCATGTGACGCGGCATCTACAGGGCGCGAAATCGCCGCACACACCCCGAATCGTGTATGATAGGGGCAGCGCCGCGATCCACAGGACGAAGTGACTATGGCCTCTGACGCTGAATTTGACCGACTACGCGCCCAAATGGTACGGGACCAACTCGCCGAACGCGACATCACGCACCCGCGTGTGTTGGACGCGCTGCGCCGTGTGCCGCGTCACCGCTTCGTGCCGGAATATTTGCAGTTCCGCGCTTACACCGACGGCCCGTTGCCCATCGGCAACGAACAAACGATCTCGCAGCCCTACATCGTCGCTTACATGACGCAGGAGTTGCAACTCACCCCGGACGATGTGGTGCTGGAAATCGGAACCGGCTCCGGCTACCAGACGGCGGTGTTGTGCGAGTTGGCGCGCTTTGTGTACTCGCTGGAACGGTATCCCGACTTGGGCGAGCAAGCAGGCGCGCTGCTGGATGATCTGGGATACGACAATGTGGAGATTCACCTGGGCGATGGCACGCAGGGCTTGCCGGACATGGCCCCCTTCGATGCGATCATCGTCACGGCGGCGGCTCCTGCGATTCCCGGCCCATTGCGCGCACAGATGGCGGAGGGTGGGCGTTTCGTGCTGCCGACCGGCAACCGTTTACAGCAGCTATTGCAGCGCGTGCGACGTTCCGGCGACTCGTGGACCGTCGAGAATTTGATCCCGGTGATGTTTGTGCCGCTGTACGGCAAACACGGGTTTACGCCCCCGGATAATCCGTTGGATGATACCGTGTGAGCAAACAACATTGCCTGCTGCTGTGCCGGAGAAAAAAACCTTACCCCCCGGCCCCTTCTCCATCCGAGACAGTTGATCTCGCTGGCGCTCAATGCAACTTATGGAGAGGGGGAGCAAACCGCCCGCAAAAAGTCCCCTCTCCATCGCATGGAGAGGGGATTTAGGGGTGAGGTAAATTTGAGACAGCCGTCCGACACAATCCTCAGTCTTCCGCCCTACTATCCAACTGCACGAGATACCCATCAGCAAAACCGCCGCCGTTGGTTCCGATCAGCGCCCCGGCGAGCTTGTGTACGCGCAGTTCGCCATCGCGCCGGATCAAGCGCCGAATTTGCTTGTCGATCACCTCAATGAAATCATCCCACGCCACGTCTTTGGGCAGTTGGAAAACGCCCAGCGGTCTGACGCTGTTCAGGAATTCCAGCACCGGATCAACGGTGGGGAAGTGCAGTGTGCTGGGGATGTCGTAGCGGGCCACCGCACGGAAATGCCGCGCCAACATGCCCGTACCGTTTTCCAGTGAGAAGTTGGCGTGCGCCTGGCGGAAGTGTTGGCGTGGATAGCCTAACAGCGTACACGCCCGCCGTGCGAGCGTGTCGAATTCTTCTAATGTGTCTTCGCTGTTGGTCGCCGCGACCATACATCCACCCGGACGCAGTACGCGCACGATCTCGTTGAGCGCCTGCCGGATGCTTGTCATATGGTAGAGCATGTGATTCGCCAGCACCACATCAAACGAGTTATCGGCAAACGGCAAATACTGCGCATCCAGGCCCATGATCGGAATCTGTGCGGCGCGGGGATGCTGTCTGGCCCGCACCGCCATCCCCAACGATAGATCGCCCGCCACAATTTTACCGTTGGGCACACGGTCGCTTGCCAGCGCAAAATAATTACCCGATCCCGCACCCACATCGAGTACATGCTCATCCCCGCGCCAGGGGATTTTGTCCAGCACCCAGGCGGGAAAGTCGATCTCTGGGCGGGTGAATTGCGCATGCATACGGATGCGCACCGCGAGATGTTCGTCTGTCGCGTAAGCGCGCTGCGTGATCACATTATGATCGGTAGGAGTGTTTTTATCGGTCATCAGGGCTTTTCCAACTGTGTGAATTCTGCCGCGACAATCACAAAACTTGCGGGCATTGGCTGCGCAGCAACATGGTACACTGTGTACATTGTATTGTGTAGTGTATCACGACATCCGGTACAGTTACCAGTGTGGACCGGCACGATCCTGACAGGTTTATCTTCCATCGGGCAAAGGAGGACGTTACGTGACTGATACTATGCCGCGCGAGACAATCGCTACTGTAGCACGCGCTATCCGTGCGAGTCAGCGGCTCGTGGTGCTGACGGGCGCAGGGATTTCCAAAGAAAGTGGCATCCCCACCTTTCGCGATGCGCAGGAAGGACTGTGGGCCAACTATGATGCGACCGAGTTGGCGACGCCACGCGCCTTTCAGCGCAACCCTAAGCGTGTGTGGGAGTGGTATCAGCACCGGCGCG
>CBEVZO010000679.1:0-2769 GCA_965554365.1 uncultured Anaerolineae bacterium | reverse complement strand
AAAAGGCTTATGGACTGGAAAGGGAAATATAATGTCTGGTCACAGTAAATGGTCGACCATTAAGCGCAAAAAAGGCGCAGAAGACGCCAAACGAGGGAAGATTTTCACGCGTATCGCCCGCGAGATCATCATGGCGGCGCGTGAAGGCGGCCCCGACCCTGAAATGAACGCGGGATTGCGTCTGGCGATGGACAAGGCCAAAGCCGCCAACATGCCCAAAGACAACATCGAGCGCGCGATCAACAAGGGCGCGGGCATCGGCGACGACGCCGTACAGATGGAAGAAATCATCTACGAGGCGTATGGCCCGCACGGAGTCGCGTTGATCGTGACCGTTGTCACTGACAACAAGAATCGCTCGCTGGCCGATCTCAAATTTGTCCTCAATCGCAACAACGGCAATCTCGCCAACTCCGGCGCGGTGACGTGGCAGTTCGACCAGAAGGGCTACATCGCAGTCGTCGCCGAGGGCGCGGACTTCGACGAGGTGTTCCTGATGGCCGCCGACGCAGGCGCAGACGATGTGCAACAGGAAGACGACATCTTCTCCGTCTACACCCCGCGTGAGGAACTGGCGAAAGTCGCCACCGCGCTCGCAGAAGCCGGGTATACCGTGCAGGAACGCGAACTCATCTGGATGCCGCAGAACGAGATCGAACTCGAAAAAGACCAGGCGCTCCAGGTGATGAACTTGCTCGAAAAGCTCGAAGACATCGACGATGTGCAGGCCGTCGCATCGAACCTGAACCTCACCGACGAGGTCGTCGAGGCGCTCGCCGCCGCGTAAGTACCAGTCGCTTACCTGATCACCGGGCTGCGATCAACGCGTGGGGGTGTGATATGTGCGCTTAGCGCCGCTATCACTCGGCATCGCGGATCGCGGCCTGTTTGTTTACCGTGTTGCGGAAGGATAATCCTATGCTTGTCCTGGGCATTGACCCCGGCACAGCGACCACCGGCTACGGCTTCGTGCGCGAACACCCCAATGGCGATTTCGAAGCGGTGGCCTATGGCGTAATCCGCACCAAAGCCAAAACACCGATGCACCTGCGTCTGAAGAAACTCTACGACGAGATTAGCGACCTGATCGCGGAGCATAAACCCGACGCTGCCGCTATCGAGTCGCTGTTCTTCGGCAAGAACGTCACCACCGCGATCACGGTGGCGCAGGGGCGCGGTGTGGTGTTGTTGGCGTTCGCCGCAGCCGGGCTGCCGATGCGCGAATACAAGCCCTCCGAGATCAAGCAGGCCGTCGCGGGCTATGGCAACGCGGACAAGTGGCAGGTGCAGGAAATGATCCGCCAACTACTGAATCTGGCGGAAATCCCCAAGCCCGACGACGCAGCGGACGGCCTCGCCGTAGCGATCACTGATCTCAACTCCAGCCGCTTCGAGCGCATGTCGTCCTGAACACACGGGAGGAAACACGATGATCGACTCGCTGCACGGGCAAATTACCCGCGTGACGGATAACTACCTGGTGCTGCTGGTGGGCGGTGTGGGGCTGCGCGTCTATGTGCCGACCACCGTGCATGACTACGTGGACGGCCCCGGCCAGACGATGATGCTGCACACCTATCTTGCGGTGCGCGAAGCTGATCTAACACTCTACGGTTTCGCGGAACAAGATGAACGCGACCTGTTCGAGGTTCTGATCAGCGTCCGGGGCGTCGGCCCACGCATCGCGGTCGCGATGATTGGCACGCTCAGCGTAGCACAACTGCAAAACGCCGTCGCACGCGAAGAGCCGGAAATTCTCACGCGCGTGCCGGGCATCGGTAAGAAACTCGCACAAAAGCTGCTCTTTGAACTCAAGGACAAGCTGGTGATCGAACCATCTACTGGGCTGGCAGCGATCAGCGATATCGACACCGACATAATCGCCACCCTGACCGCGCTCGGCTATAGCATCGTCGAGGCGCAAACCGCGCTGCAAGCGATTCCCAGAGACGCGCCGGAGGACGTGGAAGAACGTGTCCGGCTGGCGCTACAATATTTCGGATAGAGGCCGCACACTGATGACCGACTCCCCTTCCCCCCGCGACTCTGTAATCAGCACACGCATCGACGTGCTGGATCAGGGCTGGGTCGAACTGCAAGACATAATGGGCGACGACCTGGCGATTGTTAACGCCGCTCGCGTCTCGTTTCTGGGCGAGAGCAAAGGCGCTGAACGCGACAAAAAGCTACTGTTCTACCTGCTCCAACACCGCCACACCACGCCCTTCGAGCAAGTCGAGTTCAAGTTTCGAGTGCATGCGCCACTTATCACATGGTGGCAATGGGCACGCCATAGATCATGGTCCTACAATGCTCGCAGTGGTCGCTATACAGAATTTCGCGACGATGAGTTCTACGTCCCTGCCCCCTGGCGTTTGCAGTCCACCGACAACAAGCAGGCCAGCGAGGGCGAACTCAGCACGGCGGAGTCGGCGGCGCTGACCGCCAAACTCGTCGCGCACTACGCAGCGGGGTATAAGCTCTATCAGGAGGCGTTGACGCAGGGTGTCGCGCGGGAGATGGCGCGGCTGTTCCTGCCGGGGTTCTCGGTCTACTATACGTGGGTCGCGAAGGTGGACGCGCACAACCTCATGCACTTCTTACGGCTGCGCATGGCCCCGGATGCGCAATACGAAATCCGCGCTTACGCCTGGGCGATCTACGAGCATCTGTTCAAGCCCGCCCTGCCCTGGACCGCTGAAGCGTTCGAGACGTTCATCATGCCCTCTTTGGGGCCGATCCAATCGGAAGTGAAACGTGATCAATCGT
>CBEVZO010000678.1:0-2773 GCA_965554365.1 uncultured Anaerolineae bacterium | reverse complement strand
AAATACCTACCCTTGAAAGGAGGGGGCCGGGGGGTGAGGTCGCTTTTAACGTGATGCGTAGAAGTACGGCAGCCCCCTACGTGATCCTTTCGGAATACCCCCGCCAACAGGTTACGACTTGCCCCAATCCGCACAACCCTGTAAGCTAGTGGCAATAGAAACGTTGTGATCGCCCGCGCGGTTGGAGCCGGTCTGCCGGTCACCAAGCACACAAGGGGAATATTCCATGAAACGTATTGCTTTAGCGCTCCTGCTGGTTTGCGTACTCATCCTGGGCGCGGTTGCCAGCACCAGCGCCGCCACCCGCCCCACAATTATTACTTTTGACTCCGCCCTCAAGGGCATCACGCTGGTAGACGCCGAAGCCGGGTCCGTCGCGACAACACTCACCTGGCACGTTAGCGGCCTAACCGATGAGTATCGCGTGCTGCTGCACAGCTACGTACTGGATACGTGGCAGTTAGTGCTGGGCGAAGACGATGTCCCGCTCGAAGCCAGCGGATCGCGCGTGGTGGTCGTCGAACACCCGCTGACCTTCAGCCCGCCGACGTACCTGCTCTCGGTGGTGGCTAACGCGAACAACGCGGTGGTCGATCAGCGCACATTGTCGATCTCCTACGCGCCGCCCGCCGACGCGCCGGTCCTGATCGAAGCGTTCGACGCCAGCGTAGACGGTGTCGCGGTGGATGAAGCCGACGCCAGCAAGGGGCTGCTCAATGTGTTGTGGACCGTGACCAACCGCCCGCCACACGCCAATCTCGTCTTCGAACAACAGATCAGCGCAGATGAATTCACCTCCGTCGAACTGCCGCGCGACCATCTGTGGGTTCCCTCTACAGACGAGGGGCCGGTCCAGGTCGCCATTGCTGAGGACGCGGACGCGGTCATGCTGCGGCTGAGCGTAGTCGATCTCGTGACGGAAGATATTCTCGTGCAGCAACTATTGGTCGTGTCGCTGGTCACTGAGGAAGCCGCTGAGGACGCCGACGCCGAAGGGCCAGATATGGTTCCCGCCGAAGGTGACGACGCGGACGCGGACGCCGATGCTGACGCAGAAGAAGATGCAGAAGAAGATGCGGAGGCCGAAGAACCTGAAGCCACCGGGCCGATCCTCGCGTTCAGCGCCACCCCGGATGCTGTCGAAGCGGGCGCTGCGGTATCGCTGACCTGGGAGATCGAGGGCACGGGCGGCGTGACGATTGAACTCTCCGCGCCGACGGGTTCCCCCGGTGCGGCGGTAGTGAACGCGCAATCGCCCAAAGGTTCCGCCGAGGTCTACCTCCCGGCGATCACGGGCAGCAGCGTGACGTTCACGCTCTACACGGACGACCGCGCCGCCAACGAAGCGATCACGCTCGCCGTGACCTGCACCGGCGATTACTTCTTCGGCCCCGGCGAGGGCTGCCCCTCTACGTCGTCATTCCCGGTCGGGATGTCGTACCAGTTATTCGAGGGCGGCCAGATGCTCTGGCGCTCGGATTCCAACGAGATTTTCGTGCTGTACACCAACGGCACAGCGGGCTACTACCAGTCCGCCGATTACGCCGCGCAGACGATGCCCGCACTCGACGAAATGCCCCCGCTGGACCGTTTCGCCCCGACAGGCGGATTCGGCAAAGTCTGGGCTAACGCGCCGGGCGTGCAAGACAAACTCGGCTGGGCGCTCAGCGCGGAACAGGGCTACACCGCGACGGTGCAGCACGTGCATCGCGCAGGCGAACCGCTACCGCAGTTTGTGCTATATCTGACGCTGCCCGCAGGCAACACAGGCGGTATTGGCTACGGACTGTGGCGCGCCATCGGCTAACTCACCACACAAACGGGGGCGCACATGCGCCCCCGTCGTTATGCTGCGTTTCCCCGCGTCTGACCATACCCCAGATCACCGTGCGCCGGACGATGTATCCGAGGCAGTGGTGTCGGGCTTTGTGGGGTGTTCTTCCGCATCCGCCTCTTGCTCGGCAGCCGCCGCATCGCGCTGTTTCATCACCTCTGCCAGCGCCGTCTCAATCGCTTCCAGCGTAGGCGGCTTGACCACATAGTAGTTCGCCCCGGCCTCTAACGCCCTGCGTTTGTCTTCGTCTGTGTCGTTCGCCGAGCAAATAATTACCGGCACGTGGCGCGTATACGGATCACGGCGCAGATAACGCAGCACTTCGACGCCATCCACACCCGGCATATTGACATCGAGGAAGATCACGTCGGGAATCACTTCATTCAACTGCTGAAGCGCCATACGCGACCCGTAGGCCATGCCTACCGTATGCCCCAACACCTTGATCATCTCCGCAAGGCCTTCAGCCATCATGCGGTCATCGTCCACGACGAGTATGTTGTATAACATGAGCGTCCCTCTGAACAGCGCGGTCAAAAAATGTGCATCGGGGTCATTGTATCACACGCGCCGTCCGGTGAATATGGTCGCATCGCCCAAGCGCCACACAGCCTATCTCGCAAACCGATTTACATACCCGTCGCAGGTGTGCTACAATCACCGTCGCGTTGGAGAAGCAGCAGTTAGCAATTGGCAATTAGCAGTTAGCCAAAACTGGCATTCGGAACATACCTATTTTTACAGAAGTTCCCATGCCACCGCTAGCAACACCACCACGAAGAAATGAAAATGTGCGGTGGTGCGGCGCGTCCGGCCCTCAAGAACGCGCAACGCCAGCGTTGCATCAGCTACATACACGCTGAAGCCCATGCATCGCACTTCATCCGAGGGCACTAACATGTGCTTGGGGTTTTGTTTTTAGCCAATCGCTAATCGCTA
>CBEVZO010000677.1:0-2780 GCA_965554365.1 uncultured Anaerolineae bacterium | reverse complement strand
CGTGGAACGAGAAAACGCGCGGCCCAATGTGCTGCCTGCCACCGCGTCCAAAGTCGACGGTGGTGTGGCCGTTGAGGAACTTCGCCCAGGGACCCGACCCGGTGCATAATCCGGCGATTTCATCGGCCAGATCACGCGCGATCTGCTGGATGTGCGGTTTGTCGCCCAATCCGGCCAGCACATCACAGACGGTGTCGCAGGTGGGTGTGACGTCCGGCGAGATCGCTGCCAGGTCACCAAACCCCGTGTACAGAATTTCCAACGCTGCACCGAGCAGCCCGCGTTCCAGGTTTTCGCGTTGGCCGCCGGAAAGCCGGCGTCCGAGCACGGTTTCGTAGATGCGGATGGTGTGCGACTTCTGCTCGATCAGCGTCGGGAACATCACATCCTGCGGATTGAGACAGGTGTGTTGGGCGCTGAGTATGTACCAGGGCAGGTCGAACGCTTCAACGAGATGACGCCCATGGCCCATCGGTTCCAGCAAATCGAACGGAATGCCCGCTTCGGCGTATTCACGGGAGAGGTAGCCGTTAAGTAAAAATGTCTTGCCGAACCCGGTGACTCCCACCCAGACCTCATGCGTGGCGCGTTTGTCACGCCACGAATTGTGGAAAACGGGATAGGCAGCACCCACGGCTTCACCGCGTAAGACGCCATCGGTGGTCGAGAGCTTACGATAGCCCAGCGGAGCCAGCATCAGCGCCAGTTCGCGGGATGTGATCGGCCAGGTGGTGGCTGGCACATTGATGAGCTTACTGGAGGTATGGGAGAAAAAGCGCACCGACCGCGACAGCAATTCGCCCACTTCCTGTCGCAGCAGGAACCAGGGCCGGGTCTCGTTGATGATCTCATGTACGCGCCGCTTAAGCGTATTCAAGTCCGGTGCAAAGACTGCCATGCTAATCTGGACCTGATGCAGTGCATCCCCGGCATTGATTTCCTGCAAGGTCTGGCGGCAATCGGTGATACGTTGCACCGAACGGCTGTCTTCGCCGCGCACACCGGAGAGATGCACCTGATAGGCGGCGATGATGTTCTCGACTGCGTCTACAGCGGCGTTTCGCTCGAAGGTTTTTGGAATGTCTACTGCCAACGCGAGTGGGAAATTCAGTCGCAGGACAGACGCCAGCGGGCGAAAGAAGTTCCATGCCGCTGGCAAAAACTCATAACTGGTCAGGATCGCCAGCAGCGGACGTCCACCGGGACGCCCCACTGGCGCTAAGTGCCAGAAGGGGGACTCGCGCAGTGCATAACGCCCCTCAAAGAGTGGCGGAAGTGGCGCTTCGAAGACCGGGGTGTCAAAGGCGGAAATCATGCCGCCTGCTAGCGCGCGGGGCATTTCATCGGACCACAGGGCCATGCCGCACACGGCGCGTTGGTAATCCGCCGACGTTTGCAGCATCTCGTAGTGGCGGCGGTATTCCATCAGCAGGTCCGCACGTTGTTCATCACCGGTTTCGCGTGCCGCACGGCTGACCTGGGCGATCTTCTCGTCCAGGCTGGCGGGCGTCTGCCAGCAGAAGAAACGCGCCGGGCCGGGCAGGGTGCGCAGCCAGGTGGCAAAACGCGCCTGCAATGATTGGACGCCTTCCTCAGTCGCGTGCAGCATGACGTCGAAGGGTTCAATCAGGAACGTGCGCACGGGGATGTTTTTGTCGGCCATCACTCCTCCTGAGGCAAAGGCAATGCGGCAGGTGCATCCACAAACACCAGACCGCTGTCATGATCTGCTTCATCGGCGCGGGCGAAGGTGATCCACTCGGTCATGTCGGCTTCGACGTCACCTTCAGGCGGTGCGAAGATAATTTCCGATGAGAGTGTGACCAGACCCGCAGGCACTTCAAGCGCGGTTCCCAGACGTCCGGCGAGACTCTTGGGTTTACGTGCGGCGGCCAGCATCAGGCTGCCGCGCAGGCGGTAGAGCAGGCGCTGCCACAAAGGGAGTCCGCCGCGCGAGCCGGTCAACGTCAACGCCAACACAGCCGCCAGTACAGCCAGCACAAAGGACCAGTTACCCACGGCAAAGCGGGCAATAATGAGCACCATGCCCCCGCTGACGCCCGCCAGCAGCAGGCGTTTGAAGGGGATCCCCATGAACCCTTTTTCATCCCGGCGGAGCACATGCGATTTCAAGTCGGCGGCCATCCGTTAGCCTTTCGGTGTGCCTGAGCAAAAGCAGCCAGCCGGGGCACTGACTGCTCTTGCGGGTGGCGCGTCTACCATACGCGGGTGAGAGGCAACTAAAACGAGATCAGGCTGGCGACGGTGGACGCGGCGATGACAAACAGGAGACCGACCACGACCTGGTTGGCGGCGCGCGGATTGTCCTGCTTCCACTGGCCGATGATGGGCCATGAGGACCCCATGTACATAAGGCCAAGTCCGATAAAACCCAGGAAAGCGGCCATCGGGGCGACGAGTTGGGCGACGGTCTGTGCTTCGGCAAACCACTGCTCAATAGTCTGGCTGAGCGACACGATAAAACCTCCGTAGTTGGTTGGATGAAAGGCGTGTCAGAGCAGGGTGGGAGCCGCGGATACTGACGCTATGCTCCTCTTAAGTGTGGGGTCTCATCGCGACCGCGCCACCCTGCTCGTATGACACTTTCAGGATAGCAAAGTGAGGTCATTGAACAGGGGGAGGATTGCCACTTTGGCGCGGTAAAATTGACCAGTGTGAGGTCAAAATTACCGGATTGCGTGATAGTTCGGCGTGAAATATCCTAATGAGATTTGACAAACAAAAACGGTAATGGCATAACGGGTTATCTGATAGAGCGC
>CBEVZO010000676.1:0-2788 GCA_965554365.1 uncultured Anaerolineae bacterium | reverse complement strand
TCAGGCGATGCTCGATCTCGCCGTGACGCTCAAAAAAGAACATCGGGCTAAGGGCAACGCGCCCATTCTGGCGGGCAAGACGATGGGGATGATCTTCCAAAAACCGTCGTTGCGCACGCGTGTATCGTTCGAACTGGCGATGCAGCACGTCGGCGGTTATGCGTTCTACCTCAGCCCCGCCGAAATCGGCCTCGGCAAACGCGAAGCCATCGCGGACGTGGCGCGTGTGATGGGCGGCTATGTGAACGTGGTCATGGCGCGCACCTTCGATCATGCGCATGTCCTCGAACTCGCCAAGTGGAGTCCGGTCCCCGTGATCAACGGCCTGACCGACTACAACCACCCCTGTCAGGCAATGGCCGACATGCTGACAATCTACGAAGACTACGGCACACTGGAAGGGCTGCATCTCGCGTATCTCGGCGACAGCAACAACGTACTCACCTCGCTGCTCATGGCCGCTGCACAGTTCGGCCTGAAGGTGACCACCGGCAGCCCCGAAGGCTACCAGCCCGATCCCGCCATCCTCGACGCTGCTCGCTATCTCAGCGACGGCGCGCTAGATGTGGCCGTCTTCGCGGACCCGCAAGCCGCCATTGCCGGAGCCAACGTGGTCTACACCGATACCTGGACCAGCATGGGGCAAGAAGAAGAGGCCGAAGCACGCCGTAAGGTGTTCCCGCCCTTCCAGGTCAATGATGAACTGCTCGCGCATGCCGCCCAGGACGCGATTGTGCTGCACTGCCTCCCGGCGCATCGCGGCGAGGAAATCACCGACGATGTGGCCGATGGACCGCAGTCCCGGCTATTCCCGCAGGCACACAACCGTCTGCACGCTCAAAAAGCGATTATCGTGTGGCTGCTGAGCGAGAAGGTAGCGGGCAAGAAAAAAGACAAGAAGGCGAAGAAAAACAAGAAAAAGAAATAGAGTGTGCTCGGTCTTCAACCGGCGCTCCGCCCCTACGCGCCCATGTTGTGTCCCACACACAAAGTGGGAAACCCCACGCGATAGTTTCCCCCTCTCCGGCTTGACGGGAGAGGGGGCTAGGGGGTGAGGTGAGGTTTCTCCCCCGAAGATGCGCAGTTTGCGTTTTGATCGTACAATCTGAGTATGGGTGCGGATCATACACCTCAGTGATGTTGAGCTAAACAGAGCAAGGACAAAGCGGGATCATGTCAGGGAACCGTCAGATTTACGAACAAGCCATGCAGATGGGCCACAGCGCCGCCTGGGACCAAGAGTGGGACAAAGCCATCGCCTCGTACGGGCGCGCCGTGCAAGAGATGCCCGAAGACCCCGCCGCTCATAACAGTCTGGGGCTGGCGTTGTTGAACGCGCGCCGCCTGGAGGATGCGCTCAAGGTGTATACCCGCGCGCACCAACTCTCCCAGGATGATCCCATCCCGCTGGAAAAAAGCGCCGATGTACTCGAACGGCTGGGGCGGCTCAAAGAGGCCGCGCAGCAATATGTTAACGTCGCCGAAATCTACCTCGCGCAACGCGATCTCGACAAAGCAATTGGCAACTGGGAACGCGCGGTCCAACTGAACTCCTCATTGGTGCAGATTTACCAGCGCCTCGCCCTCGCCTATGAGCGTACCGGCGCGAAGAATGCCGCCATCCGCGCGTATCTCACGCTGGCCTTCAACTTCCAGCGCGGCGACCGCTCCGACCTCGCCAGGCAAGCCGTCGAACGCGCGCTGCGCATCAATCCGCAAAACCCGGCGGCACTCAACACCCTGCAAGCGATTGAAGCCGGGCGGTTGATCTCACCGGAGATGCTCGACACAGGCGAACTCCAACCCAAGCGTGCCGCCCTCAAAGACACTGACGATGACAAGTGGGACGAAGAAGACCAGCGCCGCGCTGTCGGTGAATCTAATCCGCGCGGCCCCATCGGTGAGGCCGTCGATCTGGCGCTCAGCGCGTTGGCCGATCACGTCTTTTCCAGCGGCTCGCTCTCCGAGGGCAGCACACACGCGATTCAGGCGATTACCTTGCAGCAGCAAGGCTCCACAGAAGAAGCAGTCGGCGCATACGAACGCGCGCTGGCCAGCGATATGCGTCATGCGGGCGTCTACATGAATCTCGGCTCGCTGTATTTCGATCTCGATCAACACGCAAACGCCCTGCCCCACCTGGAACAGGCCGCCTGCGATCCGGTGTTTGCCGCAGGAACCATGCACGGCATCTGCATGATCTTCCACAAGCAAGGCCGCACCCGCGAAGCCGCCCACTATTTGCTCGAAGCACTCAAATCGGTCGATGTCGGGTTGGCGCTGAGCGAAGACGAGGCCGCGCAGATCGCCACCACCTACGACCGGATGCTCGACAGTGTGGCGACAGTGGACCAACTGCTGTTGCAGCGCTATGTCGAGAGTTTCATCAAACGTGTCATGGGGGCGGACTGGAAACAACGTGTCGCCAAAACGCGCCGCCAGCTTGAGGAACAGATCGCCACTGACAAAGTGGAAGGTCAGGACCTGTTCGACCTCGGCTATATCGACGACAAAGTGACCGAAGGCCTGACACGCATCGACCGCTATGTGCGCGAAGGGCTGCTAAGCCTTGCCATCGACCAGGCACACCACATTCTCGAATCCGCGCCGGACTTCCTCCCCGCGCATCAACGCATCGGACAAATCCTGCTGGAGAAGAACAACATCCCGGCGGCGATGGTCAAGTACAACCTGATCGCCGAGACGTATGTGCTGCGTGATGAACTTGACCGTGCGGCGCAAATTCTGGTCGAAGCGTTGAAGATCGCGCCGATGGATATTACGCTGC
>CBEVZO010000675.1:0-2789 GCA_965554365.1 uncultured Anaerolineae bacterium | reverse complement strand
AAATTCGCCCTGGTACATATCCTTCGGCGACCAGATGCCACTCAGTTGATCACCGTTGAGCGCATCAATCACGCGCCCATCGGGAAACACTGTGCGCATTGTGACGTAGGGGTGCGTCATGCCGAACACCACGTAGCCCTGGCTCGCCAGTTCTTCCGCGATGGTCGTGTATTGGCGCGGGTGGGCGCTGAAACCGGGATCGAGGATCAACACCGGGTACTGGGCCTGTGCCGCCGCGACCGGCGCATTCTCGACGGCGTTGGCATAGACCGCCTGCATCCGTCCAGCGGGTAGCCCGAACATCTCGGTCAGCAGGTCGGCGAATGGTTCCGGGATATAAAGCGCGGGTTCCGCACCGGCGGGGATATCGGCGGGATACCACACATCGACCACGAGTTCGCGCAGGTCGGTGTCGTCATTGCGCGTGTGGACTTCCTCGCGCGTTTCATCGGTGAACGCATACGTCGTGATTCCCACCCCATAGGAACCGGAGGGCGGGTACATCTGCGGTAACAATCCGTCTTGTGCTTCGGCGGGCAGTAATCCGATGCTCAGTCCGGTGATCAGCATTATCGCGAGGGCTAGCCCCACGATACGGTTTCGAGTCAACATGCCAAGCTCCTTGTTGGGTATGCCACTGTGTTGATGTAGTGCAGCGCTGTCGTCACGTTATACGCGGCGAGGGCGCGGAGTTGGTTGCAGCGGGGTGGGAAAATAGTTGGATTTACGCACAAAGTCGCTGCCGTGCCACGCATGACACAGCACAATCACGTCGTCGCGAAGAAGCGATCCAGATGACACACGAGGGTGTTTGAGGCGTCTTCCGGCAAGTAGTGGCCCGCGCCCTCGATCAGGACTGGTCCCACCGCACGCGGCAGCAGCGACTTCCAGTGCTGCGCCACGTCGGGCGGAAACACCGGGTCATCCGCACCCCAGACGATCAACGTGGGGATGCGGCGCAGTGCGTCAAGCTGACTCTCGATATCGCGCATGATCGCCGCCGAGGGATGCGCTGGCGTAGTGTTGATCATACGCGGAAACTGCACCAGTGCCGCGCGATGACGCCGGTCGCGGAACGGGGCACGATACGCGTTGAGTACGGCCCACGAAAGTTCTCGCGCGGTCCAACGCTGTACGCCTAGCGCAAACGCGAGATTGAAGGTTCCGAGCAGGACTTCGCCTATGCCGGGACGCGTCACTAAACGCACCAGCGGGTGCAGCCGGTGTTCAATCGTATTCTGAAATGCCCAGGTATTCAGCAACACCAACCGCTTGATCTGATCCTGGTGTGCCAGCGCATAATGCAATCCCAGCGGGCCACCCCAATCTTCCATGACCAGCGTGATATCTGCGAGTTCGAGGCTGTTGAGCAGGGCGGTGAGGTTAGCGGTGTGCTGCGTGAGCGTGTGATAGCGGCGCGCGACGGGTTTGTCGCTCAGGCCACAGCCGACGTAATCCGGCGCGATGCAACGCCAGCCCAACGCCGCATAGTACACGATCAGCGCGCGAAACTCGAAGCTCCACAACGGGTAACTGTGCAGCAGGACCAGCGGCGCGCCGTCACGGGGGCCTTCGTCCAGATAATGCAACTGTGTGCCGTCGCTGAGCGTGAAGAAGTGCGAGGCGAACGGGTACAGGGCGCGGGTTGTATCGGGCAACTGGGGCGTTGCCATTGCGGACCTCTTTCGCGATGTGAGCCGTTGGGCGCGCTGTGCTACGCGCCGGGCCAGAAGCATATTCCCTATTGTACGCGATCCTGTGCGGCGGGGAAATGGGGGTAGCTCCGCAGAATAACGTGATCACGAGTTTGCCCCTTCCCCAACGCGAACTTGTTCGCGCCCCCTCCCCGCAAGCGGAGAGGGGCTTAACTGCGTGCTTGCTCCCCTCTTTCTCCGCCTGCGGGATCGTGATCGCAGATCACGCGGGGGCATGGGGGGATAGGGGCCAACATGCACCAATCACGTTATTTTGTAGTCCTACCCAGCGTCTCGGCGGTTAATTTATTCTCACCCTATCCAAACACAACATTGCCATCTTTGGCCTTCGCGCGTTAGACTCTGCGGCGGTGATGGTCATAGTTCCACGCAATCAAGGAGAAGACCTGATGCGTAAACGTAGTGTATTTGTGCTGATCTTGCTGCTGATGCTGGTGTTGGTGTTGGCGGCGTGCGACGGCGATGATAAGAGTAATGATAACGACGGTGGCGCTACTGGTGGTGATACGCCCAGCGGCCCCGATGTGAGTTTCGGTGCGGATTTGACCGGCGAGAGCGCGATGCCAGGATGCAGTGATCCCAATGACGATGAGTGTCCGGCGGCGATTCAGATGACACTCGACGGGACTGCCACCGCCGCAGACGTCACGCTGAGTTATCCGCTGCGCTATTTCGACGCATCAACCGAGGCGCTGCCTGACGATGTGCTGATCCAGATCGTGCCGTCGGATAATAACCGCTACGTTGAGGAGGCGGTCTTCACCGTGTATTTCGCAGAATCAGTGGAGGCAGCACTCGCAGGCATAGACGATGCAGAGTCGGTGGAGTGGAGTACGGCGACGTTGACGGGCACGATCTCAGTGAGCAAAGATGACACGCAAGACCCGCCGGTGAACACGACCATCGGGGCGTTTGATACGGCTGACGGGCGTGTGATCGTGCTGCAAGCGACAACTACCAGCAAGTATGGGTGGGACCTGTGGCGGCTGGTCTATGAACAGATATTAGAGTCGCTGGTGGTGGGAGCGAAAACTCCCCCGCAACTCTCAAATCCCCTCGTCGCGTGTGCGGACG
>CBEVZO010000674.1:0-2790 GCA_965554365.1 uncultured Anaerolineae bacterium | reverse complement strand
AACTGCGTGCTTGCTCCCCTCTTTCTCCGCCTGCGGGGAAAGGGGGGCTGGGGGGAATAGGGGCTAACATGCGCCAATCACGTTATTTTGTAGTCCTACCGTTACTTGAAAACCGGCCCCTATCTCCCCGGTCTATACACCGAGATGGAGCAAGGGGGAGTCGGGCGCGTGAGTAGGCCAATTGTTAGTAAATCGCAAAAATATCCTAAAAAATGTATAGATCGGTTGAAATTCCGCACGAAACACGTCACAATAGCAGGCAATGGGGGTTGCTTGGGAACGACAGGATTCAGGAGTACGGACTCATGCAAGATCATGTTGATCTGCCCGGTCCTGGCGAACAAAAGGACCACGCAGCATCGGTGGGCGAGACACCCATCACACCAGCTCCGGATGGCGCAGCGCCGCGCGTTGACGGGCCGCAGTACGTGACGCAAGAGATGGCGCCGATCACGCCGCGCGATGTGGACGAGGCGCGCGATAGCGTGCAGCACGACCGTCTGCGCCGTACCGGAACCGAGCGCGACGGGTACGAGGCTGTCACGGCGTCTGACACTGTGACGGAACGGCGGCTCGACGACAGCGCCGACGATTATCTGCGCGAAGAGGCCAGCGATCCGGTACAGGACAACGCTGGGCCAACGGAGTAAGCACACGGCACGGCTCAGGGGCATGACCGCCCGCTGCGCTGCGTCACTGACGTTTTTGCTGTAACCGTTTTTATCACGCTATTATGCACCGCAATGAGGGCGTTCAATTGAGCGCCCTCGTTTGATTCCTACGCGCGGGAATCAGGCACGATCCCGGCATTGAAAAACCCCCGCGCCTATGCTACAATGCCTCCACCTCGGCGGCCCCTTAGATGTTCCGGGCCGCTTCATGTTGTGACACATTCGGCGCCGCGTGACCAGCAGCACACTGTGACCATTCCGCGCCGCAAAACCGTAGGTAGAGGATAACTCTGATGGCAGACCTGATTAAAGCACTTGAAGATAAGCACATTCCTGAATATCAGCACGGCGAACTGCTCCCCGGCGACACTGTCAAAGTGCATGTGCGCATCGTGGAAGGCACCCGCGAGCGTGTGCAGGTGTTCAATGGCCTGGTGATCGCGCTCAGTGGTGCAGGCTCGCAGCGCACCGTCACCGTGCGCCGCATCGCGAGTCATGGCATTGGCGTCGAGCGTACCTTCTTGCTGCGCAGCCCGCGCGTCGAGAAGATCGAAGTCATACGGCACGCTAAAGTGCGCCGCGCGAAGCTCTACTACATGCGCCAACGCACGGGCAAGGCCGCCCGCCTGAAGGAACGTCGCTAAAACAGCACTGCGCAATTAGCGGTCAGTCGTTAGCGCGGAGCCTCTTTGCTCCGCAGCGGCGAGTACTGCCATCACAGCCTACCACCCGATTCGCCGTCGCGCGCGTTTTGGAGTAGGCTTTTTTGTGTTTACCCTGCCCGCGCTGCGAATTTTTTGTAGGGGCGCGCCCGACCTGGTCGGCGTCTACTGCGTCCTACTGCGCCTGAAACTCGCCCTGGGTGCGGTAGAGTAGCACCCCTACGCGCCAATAAAAAGGATGTGACTCATGCCCCAATCCTCGCCCACCGTGCTGATTACCGGCGCATCAACCGGCATCGGTCGCACGACGGCGCTGTTGCTCGACCGGCGTGGTTGGCGTGTATTTGCGGGCGTGCGCAAGGACGCGGATGCTGATGCATTGCGTGCTGCGTCCTCGGATCGTCTGACGCCCGTGCTGCTCGACGTGACCAATGCCGACCACATTGTTGCCGCCGTAGAAACAGTCAGCGCGCGCGTGGGCGAGGCGGGTCTCGACGGGTTGGTGAACAATGCCGGGATCGTGGTCCCTGGCCCGTTGGAGTACGTGTCCATTGATGATCTGTTCAAGCAGTTTGAGGTCAACGTGATCGCGCAGGTCGCGGTGACGCAGGCGTTTCTGCCACTGATTCGCCGCGCCGGGGGCCGCATCGTCACTATCGGCTCGGACAGTGGACGTGTGGCGCTGCCCCTGATTGGGCCGTATGCGATGAGCAAATTCGCGCTGGAAGCGTTCAGCGATGCGCTGCGCCGCGAACTGATGCCCTGGGGATTGCACGTCGCGCTGATCGAGCCGGGCAATATCCGCACGCCCATGTGGGACAAAGCCGGGTCTTACGCCGGTCAGCACCGGCCCTCGGTTTCCCCGGAGGCCGAAGCGCATTACGGCGATCTGATGGACCTTGTGGCCGCGCGTTTGCCTGACGCCATTGACCGCGCGCTTGATCCCGGCATCGTCGCGCAAATCGTGCATCACGCGCTGACCGCGCCGCGTCCCCGCACGCGCTATCTCGTCGGGATGGACGCGCGCATGTTCGCGGTGTTGGCGTGGCTGCTCCCGGATCGCGTGTTTGACTGGTTGGTGCGTGTGGTCATGCGGTGAGCGTGTGGTATGGCTGCTTCTGCGTGACATGAAAAACGAAATGGGACACGGATAAACACGGATTTTGCATTTATCTGGTATTGAGTCATCAAGCACATTGAGGAACTCATGAATCAACGCCATCCCTATAACGCTGATCTGTCTTATCACTTCGCTAATTTGACGTTAACCGCCAAATTGCAGCCACTATGGGAAGCTGACGAACCAAAACATCCTGAGGTTGAGAACCTATTTGCCATTCCACGTAGTTACTATGACAAGCTGTTCATTGCCAGCACAGGGGATGGTGAGGCAATCTACCAGGATATTCAAGGTTATGTACAAGAACACTATGAGCAGATTGGCGTAATGCGTGTTG
>CBEVZO010000673.1:0-2797 GCA_965554365.1 uncultured Anaerolineae bacterium | reverse complement strand
CACAAACAGCCCCGCCACGCAGCACAGCGCTACGATCAGGTACAGCCCCGCGTGAAACAGGTTGCGCGATGTCACCACAAACACGGCACTGCCGAGCATCAGCGCGCTAAAAAAAACAAAGACAAGCAGTTCAACCGTCATAGCGTTCGTTGCCCTTCCTAATCACCAGCCGCTGCTTCTGCTGCTACGTCTGCCACCGGACCGTCTACCGCTGCCACACGCGCCTCAATGTGCGCGCGGTCGCGGCGGCCCCAGTTTGCCAACACCGCGCCGACCAACAGGATCATCGCGATATTCACCAACAGCAGCACCAGCGTTGGCGCAAAGGCATCGCTAAAGCTGTTGATCTGGTCGCTGTCGGGGATGATCTTCCACACGAAGGCAACGACCAGCAGATTAATCAGGCTGAGCGGGACCAGGAACTTCCAGTTGAAGTCCAGCAGTTGATCGATGCGCAAACGTGGCAGCGTCATCCGCACCCAGATCAGCACGAAGTAGGCGATCATGCTCTTGGCGAGCAAGTACACGAAGCCTAGCGGGATAATCGTTTCCGCGAATGGGCCTTTCCAGCCGCCCAAAAATAGCAGCGCCGTCAGCACGCCGAACGTAAACGCGTGCAGGAACTCCGCCACATAGAACATGCCGAACTTCATGCCCGAATACTCGACGTGGAACCCGGCGACTAGCTCTGATTCCGCTTCGAGCAAGTCGAACGGCCCGCGCCCGGTTTCCGCCTGCCCGCTGATCATGAAGATGATCACCGTCAGCGGCACAGCAAACACATACATAATGTGCTGCTGCTCGACGATACCCTGAATGCTCAGCGTGCCCGACATCAGCACGGGGACCAACAGCGCCAGCACCATCGGAATCTCGTAGCTGATCAACTGCGCCACTGCGCGGAAGGCCGACACCAGCGCATATTTATTGTTGCTGGACCAGCCCGCCATGATCACCGAGAGTGTCCCGAAGGAACCGATCGCGATCAGGTATAGCACCGCGATGTTGAGGTCCGCGCCGATCCACGTGGCCGTGAACGGGACTACCACCCAGATCGCCATCACAGACGTGGCAGACAACAGCGGGGCGATGTTATACACCCAGCGATCCACGCCCTTGTTCATGATGTCTTCTTTGAGCAGAATTTTCACCGTGTCGGCGATAGACTGCACCAGCCCAAACGGACCCACGCGGTTCGGGCCGAGCCGGTCCTGGAACCGGGCCGCGATCTTGCGTTCGATCCAGATGCCGAGCAGCGTCCAGACCAGACCAAAACCGCCGATCACAAAGACAGCGAGAGTCTTGGCGACCACATAGGCCAAATCGTATGACAAACCAATATCTTGAAGGAAATTTACCATTCCGTCGTCTCCGGCGATATGCAGCTTTCCGGCGCGGTTTGCGGTGTGGGGCGGTGATCGTGTGATGGGCGTATGCAATACGCCCCTACGCGCCGCCGTCAACCAACCGCAAAAAAGGCCGGTAAGCCCGACCAGCTAGATTACGACCATTTCAGCGCGCCCTTGCGCCAGGTATAGACCAGCGCTACGACGAGCAGAAACACAAAAATGACCATTTCGACGAGCGCGAACAACCCCAGCTTGTTATAGGCGACCGCCCAGGGGATCATGAACACAACTTCCACGTCGAAGACCACAAACACCAGTGCGAAAACGTACCACTCCGCCCGGAACTGGGTCCAGGGCGCACCAACCATTTCCACACCACATTCATACGGTTCATTCTTGGCGGCATTGGGACGCTGTGGAGCCAGCAGCTTGCCGATCACAATCGGGGCTGCGGGCAGCATCCAGCCCAGCGCAAAGAATAATCCTACAAAAACCCATGCTTGCAACGTCATAATACGTAAACCCTCCAGCGAAATCTGGACGGACTATCATCAGTTTGATTTGTGTTGAACAGCAGTTAGGCACGTAAAGTATAACAAGGGGCCAACTGAAGGGCAATTGCTGACCATGCGCGCGCCACCGAACACCATTCTAGCACACGCGGCGTGGATTACAAATCCCCGGGCGCATAAGCACGCTGTGACAGGCGGCGGCAGAAGTTTCTCACGCAGCGGAGGGCGGCCCCGGTGAGATCGGCGTTGAAGATGCGGACGTCGCGGCAGTCTAGTTTTGGTATAGGCTGTTCCACCTGGGGTTGGACGTTACCATGATCCATTTCGAGGATGACGCCGTCTGTCAACTTTCAGGCGGGCTGTTTGCGGGGTGAGGATCGTCATGAGCGTTTTCGCGTAGTTTGTAGCGTAGTAAGTCGATTCTTACAGCATTTTTTCAACATTAAATGGGTTTTTAATGCTAAAAATCTCATAATGAAATAGTTGAAGATCAGCGGGACTTGGGCACAGCGGTCGTGGTGACATTTGGGCTGACGGTCTTTTCGCGCAGCAATGCGCTTAGCTCAAATTCCCCTGCCCCGGGGCGTGAAATCAATTCATCCACCATTACCCCGCACTTCAAAGGCTATATTCACATTGAGGCGTTGTTAATTAAGGAGATGATTCATGCGTAAGCGGGTGTTAGTATTGACTTGGTTGGTGATAATGGGGACAGTGCTTGCTGCGTGCGGCGACTCGGATACGGACAAAAACACGGGCGAAACGCAGCAGTACACCATTGGCATTTTGCATTTGGGTGCGACGCATAACGTCACCGCAGCGGGGTTTAAAGCCGGTATGGCTGAGCAGGGTTATGTTGAGGGTGACAACGTGACCTACATCTACGACGGCCCAACGCAAACGATTGAGGCCCTGGACGCCACCGCCGAGCAGATG
>CBEVZO010000672.1:0-2797 GCA_965554365.1 uncultured Anaerolineae bacterium | reverse complement strand
GGGCGCTTGAGCGTCCTTTGATTGTATGTAGCTGAGGGTTTCAATCCTCAGCGATCTACGCGACACATACGTTTATTGTCGCTGAGCGCTGACAACTACGAGTTAAAAGCGGCCTCACCCCCCAGCCCCCTCTCCATCCGAGACGTTTTGTTTCGCTGGCGCTCAACGAAAACTATGGAGAGGGGGAGTCAGGTTGTGGGTTAAGTCCCTCTCCGCCTGCGGGGAGGGATTTAGGGAGGGGTAAACGGTTTTACACTCCCCAAAAGGTATTTCCTATAGACTCAAGTTACCTCTCATAACGCAAACCCATCCACATGATACGGCGACACGATGGCCCCCGGCGCGACGGCGCGCATTTGCGCTTGCATTTCCTGCACCTGCGCGGTGATCTCCGCCGCCGTCAAAGCGCGAATGCCCGCGTCCGCTGCTAACGCGTCATACTCTGTGCCCGGCGCGGCGACGTAATTCGATAAATAGACCTGATCCCCTTTGCCGAGCGTCATCGCACGGATCGCCTCCACCGAGTGCTGGACGTGGTCCGCCGCGAACCGATCCCCGCCGATGCCTGCCATCAGGATCACGCCCACCGCCACGCCGCCCGCCCGCAGCGCTTGCACCGCCGCCACCGCATCCGCCACAGTGCCCGGCTTGTTGAGAAAACGCAGCAGCACATCGTCGCCGGTTTCCAGCCCAATATACGCGCGCGCCAAGCCCAATGCGTGCAGTTCCGCCCACTCTGCCGGAGGCTTACGCCCCACGTCAAACGCGCTGACGAACGAATACACCGGGCGCGGACGGTCGGGCAAGGCGAAGAAATCCTGCGCGATCTCGAAGAACGTGCGCAGCCGGGGCATGGGTGTCACGAGCGCGTTGGCGTCCGCCAGAAAGATACCGCGCCGCAAACTGAGACCGTCGCCGAAATAGTCCCGCACGCGCGCGCAGTGGTCGCGGAACGCGTCCGGTGGTTGCACACGGAACTGGCGGTCACGGTATAGGCCGCAGAAGGTGCAGCGGTTCCATGAGCAGCCCTCCGTCGCTTGCAGCACCAACGCGAGATACTGGTCCGGCGGCAGGATGCTCACGGGCAGATAGAGCGCCTGAAACGCTGCACCGTCCGCTGCAAGATGGTCGGGGCCAAACGTCAGCACACGCTCCAACGCGTCGCGCAGCAGCCGCGCGTCTTGTGGTGCGAGGTCCAGCGCAGGGATGCTGTCGCGCAGGGTACGCAGATCGTCGAACGTGGCGGTCAGCAGTGCGTGCGTCTCACCGGAGTCGAGTTCCCGGCGGCGCGGACCCTCGCGCCCTTTGAGACGTTGCAGCAGGCGATGATCGAGTGTACGCTGGTAACTGCGTTCGTCACGGAACAGGCCCAGCAGCCGTCCGGCGCGGTCGAAGCTGTAGCTGGTCCCGAAGCGCGGCGAGATCACCAGCGCGGCTCCCGCAACACTGGCGGTGATAGTGTCCCCGGTGGCAGGATGGGTGGCATGGATGGGCATAGGGTAGATTGACCCCCCAAATTTTAAGAGTATGCGCCAGAACGTGATTCGGTCTACACTTAAGATAGATTATACTGATTGTGATCGCTGGCTGGGGATTAGCAACTCGCAGTGTAGGTAAGCAGGTGTGGCATGTCCGAATTCAACGCAAACGAATCCTTTGACCTGTCCGAATACAATCCGCAGTGGCCGCAACGGTTTGAACAGGAGCGTGTACTGCTCAATGCGGCATTGGGTGAGGACGAGGTCGTTGATATTCAACACATCGGCAGCACATCCGTGCCCGGACTGCGCGCCAAACCGATCATCGACATCCTGGTCGCGGTGGAAACCTTTGCGCCTGTTGAGGAATATGGCGAGCGCCTGGGGCCGGTGGGTTACCAATATTTCCCGCACGGCGACGAGGGCGAGCGCCTGTTCTTCTGGAAAGGTATCCCGCGCACGCACCATCTGCATATTGTGGAATACGCCACCTGGGAACATCAGCGGCACATCATCTTCCGCGACTATTTGCGCGCACACCCCGATATCGCCCGTCGCTACACCCAGGTCAAAGAGGAACTCGCGACGGCGTTCAAGCATGACCGTCCGGCCTATACACGCGGCAAAACCGCGTTCATCAAGGCGATCATGGAGCGCGCCCTGGCAGAGATCATCGACCCGGAGCTGCGCAAGCTCGTCGCGCAGGCAGAACAAGACACGGCGGACGATGAGTCGGACGACTAGTCGTCCGACGACAACGGCCCCGACGCCTGACCGCCTCCCCACGACTGGATGTGGCCCATGACAACACTCGATATTCCCACCTGCCCCGACTGCGACGCGCAGCTCACACCTGATCCTGATGGTGTAGGGTTGTGGTGTCAGTTCTGCGGGACGCAGTTTGACGACGCGGCCTCATGCGCGTTGGCAGACGAACTACGCGAAGAGTCTTACGATCCCCCCGGCCCGCTCTGGCAGATGGACGCCGGTCTGCGTTACGCGCTGGACCGTGCGTGGCGTGATATCCAGGCGGACAAGCTGAACGATGCCGCGCTGAGCCTGCACGAAACCGCGCGTCTGTATCCTCAAAGCGCCGACGCGCTCTATCTACTCTCATTGACCACCCTCGATCCCGCAGCCAAGCACGAGTATCTGGAGCGCGCGCTCGCGTTGCAGCCGCGTCATGATTATGCGTGGCGCGACAAGGGCGTGTTGGACGGCGTGATCCCGGCAGACGCGGCAGACGATCAGCCCATCACCCCGCCGGATGCCACCACCGAGTTAGACGCTGTTGAGGCCGAAACTGAAACGCAAGCATG
>CBEVZO010000671.1:0-2798 GCA_965554365.1 uncultured Anaerolineae bacterium | reverse complement strand
AGCGGAAGAAGAACGTCAGCAGCAGCGTGCGGATATGCGCGCCATCGACATCGGCATCCGTCATGATGATGACCCGCCCGTAGCGCAGCCCCCCAATATTGAAGTCTTCGCCAATCCCGACACCTAACGCCGAGATCAGCGCCTTCACTTCGTTGTTGTCGAGAATCTTGTTCAGGCGAGCGCGCTCGGTGTTGAGAATCTTACCGCGCAGCGGCAAAATCGCCTGGAAGTGCCGGTCACGGCCCTGTTTCGCGCTGTTGTGAACAAACACACCACTGGCAAGCGCAAAATTGTGTGTGTGTGGCACTTCGATATCGTACACATCCATACGTTCTGTGACACGTTCCACTGTCACCACGCGGTGATTGTAGTTGGCTACAGCCTCGCGCGCATGCTGTTCATCGCCGTCGAAATAGCGCTCGCAGAAGGTGTCAAAACGCAATAGCGTCTTATCTCTCGCCTCTAGCCGATAGGCGCGGTAAGCTTCACGATCAACCTCGCCACACTTCAACTCAACCTGCTTGAGTGCAGCTATGGTTTTGTTGTAGTAAGTATGGCGAAGCGCTTGACGACGATTGGCCCTGACTTCGGGTGTCCATTGCTGACGTGTCTGTTCCCGGCGCCGTGCTAGTAATTCCTCGTCTTGCCACTGCTGTTTTGCAACTTCCGAAGCCTTAGCTCGCGCTGCTGGATAATCCTCGAAATATTGGCGAACACGATCACTCTGTTGACGTCGATTGTCTTCGTCACTCCAATATTCCGCCTGCGCGCGATAGAGTTGCTGACTATTCTGCCGACGATATTCGGAATTGGTATCGTAGAACTCGCGCCATTTTTGGCCCATGAATGCCTTATAGTCTTCATCCGCCCATTGCGCCTTTGCCTGCTCCGATAAGATTTCTCTTGTATCGGGTTGACGCATACGCTCACTCATCTTGGCACGAAATTCGCCGCTTTGCCGAATAGCGCGACACTTTTCGATCACCTCAGGCCGGTGCAAGGTACGCTCGACATGCGCTCTATGCAACGCAAGATGCGCCTCTGCTGGCATACGCTGAATGTTGGTGGGATTGTTGTTGCGTTTATCAAAATCTACATGATGGCAATGATCACCATCAACCTCATCATAAACACCTTGCCACCGGTTATACCAATCCGCCAACACATGCGTGAACAACCATACCTCGGAGCGCGGGTCCCAGACCATTTCATAACCATCGATGGTAATGCTCGGCTCCTCAATATCTGACAGTTTGCGATACAGCGGCATGAGTGAATCATCTGGCGTCAGCTCCGCCGCTGCCTTGTACGTGCCATCACGCAACATGAAACGATGATCAGGCGTGCATACAATCGTGTCGCCATTGTCCAACGTGATGCGGATCACCTCAGCATCACGCTTGGTGACACGTGCATTGATCACACGTTCAATCCCAATCTTGTCGTCATGCCGAATGGTATAACAGAAATGCTCTTTGCCCTCAGCTTGTTCCGCAACCAATTCATGAAAACTCAGGTTACGCCCATCAGCCAGAGCAACACGGGTATCACCGGAGAAGCACCCGCCCGCGCTGTCGCCCTCGACGATGTACAGTTCAGAGCGACTGGGATCGCGCTCAGAGCAGTCGGCCAGCTTGCCGGGCAGCGTCGTGTTTTCGAGCAGATTCGCGCCGCGCCGTACCAGATCGCGCGCTTTCTTCGCGGCGTCACGCGCACGCATCGAGGTCATGCACTGTTCCACGATGCGCCGGGCTTCGCGGGAATTCACTTCCAGATATTCCATGTATGCGTCGGATGTGACCTGCGACACCGCACCCTGCACTTCAGGGTTCATCAGCTTGACTTTCGTCTGGCTTTCGAACTGCGGATCGGGGTGCTTCACGCTAATGATCACCGTCAGCCCTTCAAGCGTGTCATTGCTGGTGAAATTGCGATCTTTCTCCTTCAGTAACCCCACCTTGCGTGCATACAGGTTGATTGTCCGTGTGATTGCCGCGCGCAACCCTGCCTGGTGGCTCCCGCCATCCGGGGTGTGGATCGTATTCGCGAAATAGAGTTCGGTGGTGGTTGAGGCGTCAGTGTACTGGAATGCCACCTCCACATTAACCATCAGCGCATCACGCCCATTTTCCTCGAACTCAATTTCCACATCACGCTCAGCGGAGACCACATCATGCAGTGACCGGCGATTGCGGTTCAGATAACGTACGAAAGCACGAATGCCACCTTCGAAGTAAAACGTCATCTCGCGGGGCAGCGGTTTTACGCGCTCATCTCGCAGCGTAATGGTCACGCCGCGTGTCACAAATGCCATCTCACGAAAACGCTGCGCCAGTGTGCTAAAACTGAATTCGTTCCGGTCCATCACCGTGAAATCGGGTGTCAATGTATGCCGAGTACCGGAAGACTCGCTGGGTTCCATGTCACGGATTTCCTCAACCGGTCCCTGCACGATCCCGGCGCGATATTCCTGACGATACAGCTTACCATCGCGCCAGACTTCAGACACCAGCCACTCGGACAGCGCATTCACCGCCGAAACACCCACGCCATGCAAACCACCAGACACTTTGTACGCTGAGGCATCAAACTTGCCACCAGCGTGCAAATTGGTCATGACCAGTTCTAGCGTCGAAACACCATGTTCAGGATGTATCCCCACCGGAATACCGCCGCCATTATCGGCAATCGACACTGATCCGTCTTCGTACAACACCACCTCAATGTGATCACAACGTCCAGCCAGCGCCTCATCAATCGAGTTATCAACCACTTCGTAGATCAGATGATGTAGCGCC
>CBEVZO010000670.1:0-2802 GCA_965554365.1 uncultured Anaerolineae bacterium | reverse complement strand
CAGCAGCACCCGGACATTGTCGCACAGACGCACAAATTCCTGCACGCGGCGGATTTCGTGACGAGCAAACTCACCGGCAACCTCAACGCCACCGATACCTCAAACGCGCTCAAAACCGGCGTGGATTTGCTGGACGGCACATGGCCGGACTACATCGAAACGGAGTTGGGGCTGCCGCTGGCGAAATTCCCGGCGGTGTTCCGACCGGGCGAACCCATCGGTGAAGTATCAGCGGGGGCTGCCCCCGCGACAGGGTTGCGTGCGGGCACGCCCGTTGTCGCGGGAGCCAGCGACGGTACGGCGGCGTTCCTCACATCAGGAGCCAAGCACGCAGGGGATTGGAATCTCAACATCGGCACGACCATCGCGATCCGGGGCGTCGCCAGCGCCTTGATCCGCGATCCGCAGGGACGGCTATACTGCCACCGTCACCCCGAAGGGTTGTGGTTGCCGGGCGGCGCGAGCAACGTCGGCGGTGAGGCGCTGCGCCGTGTATTCGGCGCGGCGCAGATCGACGCGTTGGATCAGGCCGTCGATCTCGCTCAGACTAGCCCGCTGCTCGTGTATCCGTTGCAGCGCACGAGTGAACGGATGCCCTTTGCGCATGGCACAGCCGAGGGATTCACCATTGGTGACACTGGTGATGATGTTGTGCGCTTCCAGGGCTATCTGGAAGGGATCGCGCTGATCACCGCATGGTCAGTGCAGGAAGCGGGCGCGCTGGGCGCAGAAACCGATGGAGACTTCTTTTTCTCTGGTGGCGCGGCACGCGGGCGCGCTATGAAACCGATTCTGGCGTCTGCGCTCGGTCGCTCGATACAATCTACGCGCGAACCGAATGCTGCATTCGGCAGCGCACTGCTGGCAGCGGGTTGGGCCTGGTTCGACGGTTCCGTCAGCCGCGCCCAGGCTGCGCTGGTGCAGATCGCGCAAGCCATCGATCCCCTACCCGCCCTGATCGATCCACTGCAAACAAAACTTGAGGAGTTGAAAACCGCATGTCGTCAACGCGGATACCTGTAACTGGCTTCAAAGAGTGTGATATTCGCGGGGAGGTTGGGGGCGAGATTACTGGCGAATTCGCCTATGCTCTGGGTCGCGCACTCGGTACGCGCGCACAAAGTTCTGCTGTAATCATAGGCGGTGACTTTCGGACCTCAACCCCTGTGCTGCTGGAAGAACTCCAACGGGGTGTACTAAACAGTGGCAAAGATGTCGTCAATCTGGGACAGGTCACAACGCCCGCCTACTATTTTGCGCGGCGACAGTCCGGCATCAAAACTGGTGCAATGATCACCGCTTCACACAATCCCCCCACATGGAACGGCTTCAAACTGATCCTGGGCGCTACGCCGATTTCCCCCGGCGAACTGGACGCGGTAAAGCACCTCATCCTGAGCGGGGACTTCGCCACCGGCAGCGGGTCCGCGCAGCAGAAAGATATCAAAGCCGCGTATGTGGACTGGCTTGCGGAACGGTTCGCACCCCTGAAAGGCAACGCGCCCCACATGGTGTTGGACTGTGGCAACGGGGCGACCGGTTGGGTGATTCACGCGGTGAACCAGGCACTTGACCTCAACGCACACATCACGCTCGACACGCCTGACGGTACGTTTCCGCATCGCCATCCCGACATCGCCAAGCCCACCGATCTCGCGTTGTTGCAGTCCGAAGTGTTGGCGCAGGGCGCGCAGATCGGCGCGGGTTTCGATGGCGATGGGGATCGCGTGGGCATTGTCGATCATACGGGCCGCCGCATCCCCTCGGATCACCTGATCGCGTGGTTGGCGGGGGAACTGCTCAAACAGCATCCCGGCGCAGCCGTAGTCTACGATCTCAAGCTGTCGCAGGCCGTCGCGGATACTGTTGCGCAGCGTGGCGGACGCCAAGTACCGCAAAAATCCGGGCACACGTTCATCAAGACCGCGATGTTGGCACATGATGCTGTGTTTGGCGGCGAATACAGCGGTCATCTGTTTTTCCGCGAGATTAACGGCGAGGATGACGCACTGTTCGCGGCGCTGCTGATCGCCTCGCTCGTGGTAGCGGGAGGTCAACCGCTGACGGACCTGCTGGCGGATATACCGCGTTACGTTAGCACGCCCGATATCCGCGTGCGTTATACCGGCGATCGCGCGGCATTGATCCAGCAAGCGATCACACGCACAGAGGCGAACGGTGAGCAAGTCATCCAGATTGACGGTATTAAAGTGATCTACAATGATGGATGGGCGTTGATGCGCGCCTCGGTCACCGAACCGGCATTCACTCTCCGCTTTGAGGGACGCGACCCGGCACAGTTACGCCATGTTGCGGAGCGTTTTCTGCGTTATGTGGAAGCTGTGCGCGATCCCGTATGGACGGAAGTGCTTGAGCATACGCAGTCTGAATAGCACAACAGCAATCTAAGAGGAGAAAACAAGACCATGGACGCTTTAGAAACGATTCGCAAACGGCGCAGTGTGCGCAGCTATACCGGCGACCCGATCCCGCGCGAACACCTGGAAATCATCGTGGATGCGGCGCGGCTCGCACCATCCGGAAATAACAAGCAGCCCTGGGAGTTCATCGTCATTACTGACCGCGCCATGATTGATAAGCTCAAAGTTGCAGCACAGTGGATGGAAAACGCGGGCGCAGTCATCGCGGTAGTCATGAACCCTGAGTCGCGTTGGTGGGTAGAGGATGGCGCGGCAGCAGTGACCAACATCTGCATCGCTGCCACCGCGCTTGGTTACGGGTCGTGTTGGCTGCAAGGCTACACCGTCCCGCGCGAGGAGGAGTTCAAAACGCTGCTCGGTG
>CBEVZO010000669.1:0-2803 GCA_965554365.1 uncultured Anaerolineae bacterium | reverse complement strand
GGTACGCATCACCGCGCAGGAACACGGCGTGCGCCACACGCGGATCGGTGGGGTAATCGGTCATGAACTGCGACAGCGCGACGGTCGCCTCGGAGTACAGCCCTTCGCGCAGCGCCGCCTCACCGAGTCCGAACGCGGCAGAGGCACGCACCTCCGCTTCAGCAAAGGGGCGGTTCAGCACATCCTGAAAATAGGCGACGGCGGTGGCGTAGTCACCGTTGCGCAGGGCGCTCTCCGCGTCGATGAAGGCGACCTCGGTGATCACGGTCGGCGTGGGGACGATAATGACGGTCGGCGTGATATACGGCACGGCAGGTGTGCCCGGCTGATTCATCAGCGCGGCGCTGCTTGGCGTGGCGGTGATCACCACCGGGTCCGGCTGGCTGGCGAAGTTGCAGGCCAGCGGCGTCGCGACCAGCAGCCATAGCAGGATCGGGATTACGAGTCGGGGGGTGCGTGTGTGTCGGTTCATGGGCGCGATTATGCATCAGACGCGCAAAAAATGACAACCGCGCGTGATGCTGTGTGACGCAGAGGCGGTGGACCGTTGGGCGGGCGGTGGGAAAAACGGCCCCACCCCTCATCCCCCAGCGCCTTCCCCCCTCACCAACACAGCTAGAGAGGGGAAAAGGGGAGTGAGTCTCCTGGCGCAAGATAGTTGCGTTATGATGACATGTTGGCCGAAATGTTGAGGGGCAGTTCGAGTGTCAACTTGCCATCACGCGACAGCACGCGGTGCGCGTTCAAAATCTCGATAGCAAGAGGCAGGCGTTCGGCGTCAAAGTCTACGATCATGCCCGGCGCAACTTCGTCGCTCTCGGCGATCTGGCCTTCGCGCAGGCGGATGGTGAGTACGTCAACGGTGGGATCGTAGTGGATTTGCATCAGATTTCGTCCTGCCAGTATTTGTCAACTTGCGATGTGCGGTAGGCGGTAATGACCAGGCGGATATCTTCACCCTCTTGAACGTCATCACGAAACACAACACGCAGTAGATATATTTTATCATCAATCGTGATCCGCGATTGCGCGATAGGCGGTAAGTCTTCAGGATACACGATTTGCTCTGGCGCAACAGTAACATCGATCACCTGTTGAGGATTCAAACCTCGGTCGTTGAGAGGCGCGGCAAATGTCAACCTCGCGCGGGGCGGGCGCGTGTGGTATGGTCGGCGTGTAGACTGGAATGTAACGAGGCGAGGACGTATGACCAACAACGTAGACGCAGGCGCGTTTGACTACCGCGTGACCAAAGATGGCAAGGTGTTTGTCACGTATTACGGCAAGCAGGTCAAGGTACTGAAGGGCAAGCAGGCGGCTAAGCTGTTGGCGCGCGTGGATGGCGCGAGCGACCACTCCGTGCAACTCGCGCTGGCGAAGGTCACGGGGAATTTCAAGCACGGGAATGAACATCCAGAGTGAGATGTGTCGGGTCGTAGGCTATTCCCCCGGCACGATCTCAATCATCGGCGTGTACTCGATCTCATTCCCATCGCCCACGCGGAAAATCGCGCTCACACCCTGCGATCCATCCTCCTGTGTGCGCACGCTGTCAAACAGCCCGACGCGCACGCCGAACGGTCCCGCTGCATCGGCGGGCACGTCCACAATCAGCCGGTAGACCAACAGATCACCCTCGGCCCACGTCAATGCAGATAGCACCGCTCCGTCGATCACGGCGATCCGCGCGCCGCTGCCGTCGTGCAGGTGCGCGACCGGTGCGAAGGTCCACACGCCGCGCTCCGGGTGCAGCGTCTCCACGCGCCAGAATAGATCGAGCGTGACCGTACTTCCCGCCACCAACTCCCCATCGAGATTCCAACCTGCGAACGAGACGTCGATATCCGAGGGGATATCGGCGGGGTGCGCAATGGATACGGATTCCGGTGTGGTGCGCCAGAGCGTGATCACGGTGTGGTCGTCCAGCACCAGCGGCGATCCGGCGATTTCACCGTAGAGGGGCGGGGGGACTGGTTCCGCGATATCGCGCGCAAAGGTGACGGTGATCGCGCCGTCGTGGGGGATCAGGGTGGTGCGATGTGTTTCGTGCAGTTCCTCGGTGCGGATGTCGTGCCCGACCAGCACCACCGGCGTCCATTCGGGCATGGGCGAGATAACTGTCATGCCGGAGTTGCGTGCATCGTTCAGGCGTGCGCCGAGCGTGGCAGCTTCGCCGAGGGGCAGCGTTTCGGGCAGGTCAGCGCCAGGGACGCGGGCGGTGTTTTGCGCGAAGCGGACGGTGTTCAGACCGTTGATCCCGGCGGTGGCGATTAGGAGACACAGGGCGATTAGTGTCAGCGGGCGCAAAAATCCAACCTCACCCCCCGCCCCCCTCTCCCGCCAAGCTGGAGAGGGGGAGAAACCCGCGTGTGTGATGAACATAACGCCCCAGGCGGCGAGGCCGTGTCCGGCGGGCAGCGTGAGGTGCAGGTAAAACGGATGCACGACGCGTGAGACGTAGCTCATCATGACGATGGGCAACACAAACCACACGAGCAGAATCAGCGCGATGGTGCGTGTGCGCGGATCGGGCGGACGGGCGAGGGTGTAGGCGGCGCGCAGTGTGCCCAGGCCGAGCAACAGCATCCAGATTAGGCTGATCGCGTCGCTGATCGTTTGACGTCGATCGGTGTCATTCTGGGGCGCGTCCATGCCGCGTTGATTCGCGTAGCTGCTGCCCGTGACGAGGCGGAGTGCGTGTCCCAGAGCCTCATCGCTCAGCCGCGACGCACCGGACGAGAAATCCTCGGTGCGTTCCTGCGTGCGTTCCCATTCTTGCGCCAGCCCGATCCCGTAGAGTGTC
>CBEVZO010000668.1:0-2806 GCA_965554365.1 uncultured Anaerolineae bacterium | reverse complement strand
GAACCATGAGTACTATCGAGGTCCGCGCCACCGATCCCGACGGTGACAATGTCATTGTCAGCGCCGCCTCGGAAAACGACGCCATCGTGAGTGTCACCATCACACGCGAGGGTTTGATCTTGCAAGCCAATAGCCCTGGCAACGTCAATGTGTTCGTATACGCGGAGGATGATCGTGGCGGCACGGCGGAAATCGTGTTTGGCGTCTCCGTCAACCAGATGGATCAACAACGCCCCACCCCAGAGCCGCCACCTGACACCGCTGTACCGGACATCAACCTGAACGACATTCCCAACGTCACGCCAATCCAGGGCGCAGTGCAGGCCACTGCACAGCAGCTTTACCAGCAAGGGTTGGCAATGCCGGTCCCGGTGAATCCGGGCGTCTTCAGTGTCGTAGGTGATACCGGCCCACGCCGCTTCCTGGGCGACCTGGGCGACGGTCAGGCCGACTTCGGCACACAGAATGCCCCCGACGATCTCGAACGCGTGATGGCCTACTACACCAGCACGCCGCTGCCCAACGGCGGCAACAGCTTCAACCGCGCGGGACAATCTGCGACCAACCAGAATTGGACCGCAGGCGATCTGCTGAACCCCGCCAACGCCGATCCGAGTATCTGTCTGAACGGGGAAAACCCGTTGGAGTGCGAACTGCGCGTCAACCGGCCCGCCATCGTGTTCGTCATCGTCGGGCGCAACGATGTACTCAACGGCACACTCTACGGCGAGTTCCGTGCTGAGATCGATCAAATCGCCGACACGATCATGCAAGCAGGGGCGATCCCCGTGCTGGCAACGATCCCCGGCAACGCGAACCAGATTCCGACGCTCAACGACTACAACGCGCTGATCGCCGATGTGGCCCAAACCTACAATCTGCCCGTGATCAACATCTGGCGCAGAATCAACCGTACAGTGGGTAACGCGGGCGTGGACGCAGGGCTGAATCTCACCAATTCCGGCGCGGGCGACATCTTCACCGACGCGGAAATGAACAGCTTCGGGCTGCCGCATCAGAACTTAATCGCGCTGCGCATGTTGCACCAGTTGCACATCAACGTGCCGATCCCGTAGCGGAACCGGCACACCCGAAACCAAAACCGGGCGCGTTCCGCAATGGAGCGCGCCCGATCAGCCACTATTCACATTGTAGAGCAGCCGTTAGCCAATCCCAAACATCGACTGCAACTTCATCGCCAGCCCCATATCGCCCTTGACCTTGACTTTGCCCTGCATAAACGCCATCATCGCGTTTAGTTCGCCGTTGATCATCGCCAGATAGTCGCTTGCCTCAGCGGTGACAGTCAGGGTCGGTTCAGGATGCACCCCTTCCTCAACTTCGGCTTCCTTGTTCGCGACCCTGATCCAGTAACGCCCGCCGCCTTCGCCAGTCAGATCAAACTGGAAAACCGCGTCCACGCCTTCCGATTTATCGGGGGCGAAGCCCTCATCAATATTCTCGAAAATTTCTTGAATCGATGTTGCCTTAGTCATTCATCTGTCTCCTGGTGTGCGGTGCAAACACATCAATGCCATTATGGCCTACACTATACCAACTCCGGCGCGCATTTCCTAGCCAGAAGTTTGCAGTTGCCAATGATCAGCGCCACCCGTCCTGTGTACGTGAACGGTGGTCCTGCGCTCCGTTCCGGGACGACACGACCGAAAGAACACGTTCGTGCGTCCCATCCACGACGCTGCGGACCACCTGGATCGCCGAGGGATGCAACAGGTACCCCACGCCCGCCCCACCATTTGCCCGCGCCACACGCCAACCTGTTGCCGCACCCCGTGCGCTCCGCTACAATGTGAACTGGATTGGGAAGGAGACACCCGTGAGCATTCGTCTGGACACACCGAGCCGCATGGTGACACACACAATCACCAGCACCGCCCTGCGCGACAATCGCCCTGGCGATCCCGCCATGCGGACGCACCTCATCTACCTGCCGCCGGGCTACGACAGCGGCGACCGGCGCTATCCCGTGCTGTACCAACTCACCAGTCACGGCAACACCGGCCCCTCGCTGCTCAACTGGAAGGCGTGGGAAGAGAACATGCAGCAGCAGTTGGACCGCCTGATCCTTGATGAAACCATGCCCCCCGTGATCGTCGTGCTGCCCGAATTCTGGACGCGCTACGGCAGCTCGCAGTTCATCAACTCCGAGGGCATCGGGCGCTACGACGACGCACTACACGAGATCATCCCCGAAGTGGATGCACGGTTCCGCACGCTGGCCGGACGCGATCACCGGGGCGTGTTCGGACGCAGCAGTGGCGGCTACGGCGCACTCGTGCAAGCGATGCGCCACCCGGATGTGTTCGGCGCGGTCGCGTGTCACAGCGGCGACCTGTATTGGGAATACACCTGTCTGCCTCATCTGCGCACCATGCACCAGCAACTAGCCAAATTCGGCGGACTCGATGCGTTCATCCGCGATATTCCTACCATCCGCCCCAAAAGCGGCACATTCTGGGAACTGATTATGACTGTGTGCTGGGCGGCGGCATTTGGCGGCAACCCCGACGCGCCGCACGGCTTCGATCTGCCCATCGATCCCGCTACCGGGGCGCTGGACGAGGCCGCCTGGACACGCTGGCTGGCACATGATCCGATCCGCATGATCGACGCGCCGCAGCACGCCGACGCCCTGCGCCAAATGCGCGCCGTGTTTGTGGATGCGGGACAATTCGACGAATATCAGCTACAGGTCGGCGCGCGCCTGCTGCACCACAAACTCGATGCGCTGGACATCGCACACACCTACGACGAATACCCGGATGGACATCGCGGCACGCGCTAC
>CBEVZO010000667.1:0-2813 GCA_965554365.1 uncultured Anaerolineae bacterium | reverse complement strand
CGAGACATTTTGTTGCGCTGGCGCTCAACGAAAATTATGGAGAGGGGGACTTGATTCTGCGCCGAATACCCTCTCGCCGATGCTTCGCAGTAGCGCCTGGACCTGGGGCGGGGGTTGGGGCCGTCTGACAAACCATAAAAACTAGCATACGGCGCAATTCGAATCCACATAAGACGTATACTACCTTGATTATACCAATGACAACCCCCCAAAGCGTTGGGGGGTGTGTAAAATGTCTGTTAAATCAGGGGTGTTTTAGGGACGGTGTTTTTGCCAAGCGCGTATGCCATACGTCCCTACGACGTTAATTCGGGCGGGTAGGGCAGTTCCTCGATGGCGTAGGGCGTGGAGGGACTGACGATCTCGGCGTTGATCCAGGCACGTTCACCATCTAGCGTTTCGACAAGCAACCATTGATCATCAAGGCTGCGTCCATAAAGCGCCAGATCGGTCCAGAAGGGCACGGTCGCGACGACATCGTATCCTGCGCCCGGCCCACTGCGCAGGTTGTTGAACTCGGAGGCAGTTTTGATGTAGCCCTGCGCTGCTCCAAAGGGGCGGATCGGATCGGGCGGTGCGTCATCGTAGACCGGGATATCGCCCGCGATATGCGTATCCAACACATAGGCGGGCATCCAGCCTGCTTCGCCGTCGTAGGTGCGGATGTGCAGCCACTCGCCGGACGTGTCGCGCCCGAAGACGGTCACGGGAATGCCCGGTTGCACGATGGTGAGGCTGTAGTATTCGAGGCCCGGCGCGGTGTGCAGATACATGGCCTCGGTGAGCATGGCATGGCCCGGTAATGTGACGCGCTGCATGTCCGGCAGTATCTCAATGGGTAGGTGTGCGACGCGGTTAGCATCGTAGGGTGTCACATCGCCCGCAAATGTGCCCAGCGTGCTGGTCGTATAGCCCGCGAAGATCACTGTGCCGCTTTGACCGAGGATCGTTTCGCGAGTCAGTGCGTTCACCTGGAGCGTGCCGCCGCTGCGGGTGCTAATCAATGCCATGCCGTTGACGGCGATATCGGTGTCGTTGATACGCAGCATGGTCAGGCTGCCCGCAGGTGACTGGATCAGCACGCCGGGATAGGGCAGTTCGGCGCAGGTGGGGGCGCTGGCGGTTTGTAGTGTGAACGCGGCTCCCACAGGGAGATCGGTGGCGGGCGTGAATGTGACTTCTGCCGGGCCAAGCACGATGACGGTGGCCTGCAAGCGCCGGTTCAGCGGATCAGGGAGGGTAAACGTTGCCATCGGCCAGGCGGAGCCGTCTCCATTGGCGAGGCGCAGACTGCCCGCGCCATTGAGCCAGGCGGTGCTGCCAGGGCCGTTGACGCTCTGCCCGGACGCCATTGTGATCGTGACATCGCCGGACGCTACGCACGCCGTGCCGGACTGCGCATCAAAGCAGTGCGCCATCATATCGATCAGGGCATTTTGATACAGGCTCGCGCAGCTTAGGCTGGCGTCCTGTGCCGCTGCTGGATCGCGCGGGGTATCGAGTGTGTTGGCGTTGGTTATGATGATCAGGGCGCATACGAGCGCGAGGCGCAGAAGGCGATACATGCCGGAAACCTCAGATAATTACGTAATTTGTAGGGGCGCTGCTCTGCCGCGCCCAGGGTGGACTTTGGTCGATAGTGGGACCAGTTCATGCAATTTAAAAAAATAGCGCGGATATCCCGATGGTGCGCAGAACGGCCTCACCCCCCTCGGTCCCCCCTCTCCAGCCGAGCTAGAGAGGGGGGAAGATGCGGCAACCCCACGCCTGACTCCCCCTTTCTCTATCTCGGATGGGGAAAGGGGGCTGGGGGGATAGGGGCCGGTTTTCAGGGCCACGATATCCGTCTTAATTTCTTAAAGAGCATTATTGCGCCCCTACTTGCGTTCATTGGGACCAGACCCGCGCCATTATACCGCAAAAGCAGGCGCGCGTGATGGGGTAGTGTGGGGCGTAGGGGAACCATAGCAACACCGCCCGGTGATTGAGGCACGCGGGCGGTGAGAAATCGAGAACTGGCGGGTGCGGCTGTGCGGCGTCAGCGCCCCAGATAACCACGCAGGCCGCGCACCATGCGCCGCAGCGTGTGTTCGTCACGGATGGGACCGGGGGGTGGCGTCGGGCGTTGGGGCGGGGCGCTGGCCTCGCCGCCGATCTCAGCCGCCGTGTGTTCTTTGGCGGGCGGGGTCCAGACCACCGGTTCCTGCCGCCGCACGCGCGTGTTGTAGTCGATGAGGCGCGTGATCAGTTCGTGCAGGGCGTTGCCGTAGATGCGTGGATGGACGAAATTCACCGGGCGGCGGGTGCGCAGTGGGCCGGGCGGCTCACATGATTCCGCCAGCACCGGAAGCACCGGGCGATAGGCTTCCAGATAGGCCTGCCACTCGGCGGCGATATGGTGCGACATGAGCGCCTGGGGCGTGAGGATCACCACCATCATGCTGGATTCACTGAGCGCGGTTTCGATGCTCCGTGTCCAGTGCCGTCCGGGGCGCGCGTTGTAAATATCCAGCCACACATTCGCGCCATGCGAATTCAGTTGATCGGTGAGTAGTGTCGCGAACGCCTGATCGGATGGATCGTAGCTCACATAGATTTGACGCATCGTACAAGTCCTGTCCAAAAGCCGCTTGACTGCTTTTATTGTACCCCGGTTAATATACGGTTGATATAACGATAGCGCAGTTTCGCGAAAAATTCACAATTTGTATATGCGTGCGGGTGTGCGGTGTTGCCGGTTGGGGAGGTGGTGGTGTAAGCTAAGCGCGTGATACTCTGCCGCTAGCTGAAGGAGAAAGATCAGTATGGCCGAC
>CBEVZO010000666.1:0-2818 GCA_965554365.1 uncultured Anaerolineae bacterium | reverse complement strand
CCAGCTATGGCCCCGGCGTGCCGGAGGTGTTGCTCACCGCGCTGCCGGCTATGCCCACGTTGGATAGTGTATTCGGATCGCTCACGGGCCTGTCAATGGCGCAACTCAGCACGGACCAGTTGGACGATCTCTGCTGGCGCGTATTTTTCCAGTGGCGGTTGGCGTTGGAACCGGAATTGGCCGCCGCGCAGGACACCATGGCATTTTTCGCGCTCTATGACGTGGCGAACGTCAACGCGCAGTTCCAGGCCGACGCACGTTTCCGTGACCCGGCCTATCCGTCCGATCCTGTCCCCACTGTGACCAATGTGCAGATCGTACAGGAGAGCAGTGATGTGTATGCGTATGTAGATGTGGCGTACATTGACGACGGCGAGACGGTGGCGACCGACACATTTAACTGGCGGCTGGCGGGCGGCACGTGGAAGCGGATGTATTAAAAGGAGATTGACTTATGCCGGATCATCCTCTGGCCGAAGTGTTCGGATTTCCACCAGATAACGACTCGCCGCGTGCCCAGCGTTATCGGCAGCACCGGTTGTGCCCATTCAATAACCGTGTGGCAAACTGTACCAAAGATAAAGCGAACGCTCCCCTGGGCGTCTGCACGATTCATGTGGGAGATGATGATCTTGCGATTACGTGTCCCGTGCGTTTTCGTCAGGAATGGCTAATTACTGAAGACGCAGCCGCTTTTTGTTTTCCGCCGGGTACGCGTTGGACATCGCTCACCGAAGTGCGTTTGAACGACCGTCACGGCAGATCGGCGGGGAATATTGATGTGGTGCTGGTGGCCTATGATGACACGGGCCGCCTGATTGATTTTGGCACGCTCGAAGTGCAGGCGGTGTATATTTCGGGCAATGTGCGTCGCCCATTTGAGGCGTACATGCGCGATCCGTCGCAGCACCCGCCGCTGGATTGGTCGAAAGAGCGTCATTATCCCCGTCCTGATTATCTTTCCTCTTCGCGCAAACGCCTCGTGCCGCAGTTGATGTACAAAGGTGGCATTCTGAAAGCCTGGGGGAAACGGCAGACGGTCGCGTTACATCACGGGTTTTATGACACATTGCCCGCGCTGCCCGAAGTCGCGCCAGAAGCGGCGGATTTGGTCTGGTTGGTGTACGATCTCCAGTATGATGCATCCACCAATGCATACCGGTTGGTGTTGCACCGGCGGGTGTATACTGTGTTTAACGTGGCGCTCGACACCATCGCTACCGCTGATCCTGGACCGGTGGCAGATTTTATTGATAAGTTGCAAGATAAACTCGATGCGGTACTGGATGATGACGCAAATCCACCTGATGCACCGACGCTGAGTGATATGTTTGGATCGGCCCCATGAAGCAGTTGAGTTTGCCCGGCATGAACACGCCCGACGCCATTGTTAATGTGGCAACTGTGAAACACCGCAGTCCGTTTCGCTACCCCGGCGGAAAGACATGGCTCGTACCGCGTACCCGGCGCTGGCTATTGAGTCTTCCCCCGACGCGCCGTCGTATATTTGTCGAACCGTTCGCAGGTGGGGCCATTGTGGGATTGACGGCAGCCTTCGAACAGTTGGTCGAACGCGTGCTGTTAGTGGAACTGGACGATCAGGTCGCCGCTGTATGGGAGACGATTTTTACAGCGGGCGAGGGCGCGTGGTTGGCGGACCGTATCCTGGCATTTGATCTCACACCGGACAACGTGGCGGCGCTGCTCAGCACAGACAATATGTCGCGTCGCGAACAAGCATTCTGTACCATTGTCAAGAACCGCGTAAACCGGGGCGGGATTCTCGCGCCGGGTGCGGGGCAGCTTAAACGAGGTGAAAACGGCAAGGGCATCGCTTCGCGTTGGTACCCCGAAACGTTGGCGCGCCGTATTCGCGCGATTGATGCGCTCCGTGAGCGTCTGACGTTTGTGCAGGGCGACGGTATGGCAATTTTGGCGCAGCACCGCGAGACCTCTGACGCTGTGTTTTTCATCGATCCGCCCTATACGGCGGGCAGCAAACGACCGGGCAGCCGGTTGTATACGCACACCGAAATCGATCATCCGGCGCTGTTCTGCACGGCGGCGGGACTGACGGGTGATGTGCTGCTGACCTACAATCGCACCACTACCATTGAACAGCTTGCGGCACAGCACAGTTTTGACACTCAGCCGGTCGCGATGAAAAATACGCACCATGCGCGACAAACTGAATTGCTGATCGGGCGCGATCTGGCCTGGGCACGCTGAATGGTGTATGCCCCTCATTTTTCGCAACAATAAACAATCGGGCGCATCCATCCTGTATGGACGCGCCCGGTGTGAGTCATGCGCTCAAGTTGATCCAGTGATTACTTTGCTGGCGACGCTGGAACGCTCTGGAAGTTGGCGACCAACGTGCAGTTGCTGTTGATCGTGAAATCGTACTGACGACCGTTGGCAATACCCGGGCACGTTGTTCCCGCCCAGTCCACAAAGAGTCGACCTGAAGCTGGGTTGGCGACGGCCACTTGCACGAAGCCAGCCGTATACCCACCTCTGCCGCAGTTCGGTGGGTAACGGAGCGCGACGGACCCGTAGAGGGGCGACGGGTTGATGATGATCGTGACATAGTAGCACGTTGGATCGTCGTCATCATCGCCAGGTGTCTGGGTGATCATGGGCGGCGGCTCGCCGCAGGTGTCTGGGTCCCAGAGGCATTCGCCTGTGGGCGAGGTGACGCACTCGTTGGCCGGGTGTCCACAGGTATCGCACGAGCCGCATCCTTGCCATGTGCCATCCCCTGGATCGTCGTCGGGGATGAGGGGCGGCGGTGTGCCCTGCGCCAACGCGCCACACG
>CBEVZO010000665.1:0-2818 GCA_965554365.1 uncultured Anaerolineae bacterium | reverse complement strand
CTCCGGCCGCCAGTCGAGCAGCAGTGCCGCAAAGGTAACTCCGCTCATCAGCCACGCCCAGAGCAACAGCGATCCCGACTGGCTGCCCCACAACCCGGTAATCAGGTAAAAATCGGGGGTATCCAGACTGGTGTTCGCCCACACATAGGAGATGGCGAACTTGTGGTTCATCATGGCGTAGACCAGCAGCAAACTTGAGACGGTCAGCAGTGGGAACGTGAGCAGTGCCGCGTTGCGCGCACTGACCACCAAGCCGTCCCGGCGACGTTGTGCGCCGACAATCGACGCGCCAACCGCATACACTGCTGCCACAAACGCTAGAAACGTGACAGTGATGCCGAGTTCAGCGATGGTGCTAGCGTTCAAAGCAAACTCTCCTTATATACATATACAATTGTCGCGTGGCGTGCCTGCGCGCAGGAGCCAGCACAACAGCGTAATCATTTTACCAAATAGATTTTAGCTCAATTGTACGTTCTCAAACCATACCAAATTCCCGTGAAAAAAGCGACAATCAACACTGATTGTAAATCAAACACTCATTATCACCCCTGGTGATGAGCAAATCCATGTGCCAACATCTTGGCGCAGTTGTGCAACACGGGGATTCTACGCTAAAGTTCTCCTCATTGACACATTGACACATGCCAGGAAAACCGCCCATGTCTACCCAACTCTTTAACCTCACGGGCCGCAACGCATTGATCACCGGTTCCAGCCAGGGGCTTGGTTTCGCACTCGCACGCGGACTCGGCCAGGCGGGCGCTACCGTGATCCTCAACGGGCGCGATACAGCGAAACTGACGCACGCCGTCGATACACTGCGCGCTGAAGGGCTGACGGTACACGGCTACGCATTTGACGTGACCGACTCCGCGCAGGTGAATGAGGGTATCGCCGCCATCGAAGCGCAGATCGGCGCGGTGGGCGTGCTGGTCAACAACGCGGGGATTCAGCGTCGCAGCCCGTTGGAAGATTGTGACGAGGCCGATTGGCGCGCGGTGATCGACACCAACCTGACGAGCGTGTTTCTGGTAACCAAGCGCGTCGTGAGCAGCATGATCGCGCGGCAGGCCGGGAAGATTATCAACATCGCCTCACTGATGAGCCAGGTCGCGCGGGCCACCATCGCGCCCTACACTGCGGCCAAAGGCGGCCTCAAGCTGCTGACACAGAGCATGGCAACCGAGTGGGGTCGTCACAACATCCAGACCAACGCCATCGGGCCGGGCTATTTCGTCACCGAGATGAACCGCGCGCTGCTCGACGATGTGCAGTTCAATGCGTGGGTGGTTGATCGCACGCCCGCCGGACGTTGGGGCGATCCGGCGGAGTTGGTCGGGACGGCGGTGTTTCTCGCGTCGCGCGCGTCGGATTACGTCAACGGACAGATCATCTATGTGGACGGCGGAATGCTCGCGCGGTTGTGAGAGAAGCAGATGGACTCAACTAGTGAAGTAACAGTCAAATCCGGCACTCCGGGTTGCACCAAGCTACTGATAATATGTGCATTGCTCGTTTTTGTATTGGTTGGATTAGGGCTGTATCACTTTAGTCGCCGGGCCAATTCGTATCCTCCTGGTTGGCGGGACATGTTTGATAATGGCGATTGGGACCGGGATGCCATTAGTCATTTTCTAGACATTCCCATACCTGATGAGGCACAAGATTTAGTCATTGAGGGCCAGATGGGCTTAGTTGGGTCTTATGGTATCTACCCGAAACTCTCGTTTTCTTTCAAGGCTGAACCAGAGAGTGCCCTTCAGTTTGTTGAGCATTTCTGCAATGGCGAATTACACGCAGGATACGATCCGCGCAACGCTATAGACCTGAGTCAACCGGCAGAAAATGTCGTGTTGATTCGTGGAAAACGAACGATTCATTATTCTCAGAGCAAAAATACACCTCAGACCGTTCGCGGTAACCGATGTGCAAGATATGATGACCGCGATCCAGGACGGCGATGGATAGAGGAAATTACTCTCGATACGTCTGATCCAGATCAATATCGCGTGTCCTATCATTTGCCGTTTGAAGCAAACGGTGGGAACGCAGAGGAATACTACCCGCGTGCTCAAACAGTCGCGCCTTTCGGTGATCAGTTCCGTTTCAATATCACGGGTTTTACAGCGGATCATGTGCTGAACTATCACACGATTTGTATGGAAACAACAGGTCTCGCACTCGTCTGGGATTACTTTGCATTCAATCCAGATGTTATGCCGACGTATGCAGGATCAGAAGTCACGATTTTCATCGACGATGTTCAGCAACCATCAGCGCGTATTTCCGATATGGGATTATCTCTCAGGCCAACGCATAGAGATACACCCACCGATACATGGCAATACTGTCTGAACGCGAACTGGGAAGCCGGAACCCATGTGATGCGAGTTATAGTTGATCCGTTAGATGGTGAGCGTCTCGTGTTGAATTGGGAATTTACCGTACCGGACTAATTTACAGGCCGGTTTCCAGTATGCTGATGCTCGTCACGGGGACAGGTGCGAGGTGGCCCAACCGCCGGGCGCTGGGGCGATCCGTCAGAGTTGGTCGGGACGGCGGTGTTTCTCGCGTCGCGCGCATCGGATTACGTCAACGGGCAGATCATCTATGTGGACGGCGGAATGCTCGCGCGGTTGTAGTGAGACGTTGACAGTGATCAGTTTGCAGTGATCAGTTTGAGGGATCGCCGCGGAGTGCCCTTTCGAACCGGGGCGAATTTCGAGGTGCTCTATGAGCGAATTACTGGGCTTCTCTTGTCCTCGACTTTATCCATTTCAAGCCGCGTAGCATAGAACATCGACGAGGCCATGCA
>CBEVZO010000664.1:0-2818 GCA_965554365.1 uncultured Anaerolineae bacterium | reverse complement strand
CCACCTCTGCGTTCACAATAATCTCCCTCGCTCCACATTAAGCAAAAAACGCACGGCGCGCCCCCGTGCGTCTATGGTCATCCAGCTACACTGCGTCTTTACTTAATCGTTGCTCGGCGGCACCCACGTAATCTGTTCGCGGATTTGCAGATCCGTGTGGCGAATCTTCATCGCCAGATCAGCCGCCAAATTGCGCATCAGCACATAGCCCAACGGCGGATACGTCGTGCAGAGCAACATCAACTTATCGCGCGGGATCACCAACAGCCGCGTATCGTGCTGTGTGCTGCGCGCCGACGCCGACCGCACGCCCTGATCCACCAACGACACCTCGCCAAACGACTGCCCCCGCCGCAGTGTCGCGATGCGCTGAAGACCTATCGCATCCGTCCGGCCCACCAGCGCCGGATCAACCTCGATATCAACCTCACCATTGGCGATCACGTACAACTCATTGCCAGAGGTATTTTCCGCAAAGATCACCTCATCGCGCCCGAAAACCTTCTCCTCGCAAATTGACGCCACCAGTTCGATCTGGGTGTCGGTCAGTTCATAAAAAATATCCGCTTCTTTTAGCACGCTGATATTCGGCATTTCCAACTCCTGAACATGGCGCAATTTCCGCCGCAGAATGTCATCATCAATGCGCGATTGTATCATGATCACAAATTGACTGGCAAGGCGCTCCCGTACTCCCGTACTCTAGACAATTTGACTTTCGCGTTATATTAGTTATAGTGTGCGTAATTGTGCGGAGTGTCATACGCATGGTATCATGTTGTATTCTTTTATGTCGGGGCCTGCTGGTAGATCGATTTTTACATCCATCTATCGATTGTTCTATCCCGTATTTATCCACCAGAAAGGGAGAAATCCCATGACCCTGGTCCGACAGACTCTGGGCAAACGTGGCGAACTTGCGGTGCTGGCGCGCTTGCAGCGCCAAGGATGGCCCATCATCGCACGCAACTGGCGACACGGCACATATGGCGAAATCGACCTCGTTGCGATGGACGTTGAAGAAATCGTATTCATTGAGGTTCGCACCCGGCGTGGGCCAATGGCGGCGGCTATCGATGCCGCGCTCGAAAGCCTCACAATTAGCAAACGCGAGCGCCTGCTCATGCTGGCGCAGGCATATCTCGCTGAACGCGAGATGACCGATAACACAGTTTGGCGCGTGGACATTGCCGCCGTCGCTGTTGTGACCAGTAACGATGTCAAAATCGAACTAATCCGCGATGCCCTGGCCTGGTAATCACTTGGGGGGTGCTGCGGTACGGACGCCTCGCGCCCGGCGCACAACACCCCTTCCTGCACCCGCTCCCCAACGCGACCAGGACACAACCCAGCCCCTGGTCGTTGTACTTGGCCCCACCGCCAGCGGCAAGACCGCCCTGGCGATCCATCTGGCGCGTGTACTGGACGGCGAGATCATCAGCGCCGACAGCCGCCAGATTTATCGCCACATGGATATCGGGACCGCCAAGCCCACACCTGAGGAACGCGCCGCTGCTCCACATCATCTGATCGATGTAGTCCCGCCCAACCACACCTTCACATTAGCCGAGTTTCAGCGCGCCGCCTACGAAACCATCGACGCGATCCATGTGCGCAACAAACTCCCGTTGCTGGTTGGCGGCACAGGACAATACATCACATCAGTAGTGGAAGGCTGGGGCATTCCCGAAGTGCCGCCCAACGCCGCGTTACGCGCACAGCTAGAAGCCTACGCCGCTGAACAGGGCGCACAGGCACTTCACGACCGGCTGCACCAGCACGATCCCGACGCCGCCGACCGCATCGACTATCGCAACGTGCGCCGTGTAATCCGTGCGCTCGAAGTCTATCTCGAAACCGGCGTGCCGATCACCGTCCTGCAACGCAAGACGCCCCCACGCTTCCGCATCCTCCAACTGGGCCTGACCATGCCCCGCGCGGAATTGCATGCGCGCGTCGATGCCCGCATCGACCGCATGATCGACGCGGGACTGCTCGACGAAGTGCGCAAGTTGCTGAAAGCGGGCTATACTTGGGAGTGTCCAGCGCTGAGCGGTCTGGGCTACAGTCAATGGCGCACAGTGCTGGATGGCTCAGGCACACACGACGACGCGGTCGCTGCGATCCGCCGCGAAACACGGGCATTTGTGCGCCGCCAATATACGTGGTTCAATGGGCACGATACAGGTATTCACTGGCTAGACACCACGACCATCACGCCGGATGATGCGCTCGCGGTAGTACACACCTGGCTGGCAACAAAGGGGTAAACACACATGGCGCGGCGCGGAAGACAACCTCAACGACGCGGGCAGCAGGGCGGCGGTATGCGTGATCGTTTGCAGCGCATGCGCGACATCAATCGCACCCAGATTGGCATTGTGCTGGCCGCGTTGGTCCTGGCGATCACGATCTTCTTCCCGCGTTTTTATCCCGCTGCCAAACGCGGCCCCGTGTGTTCGAATCTGTCCGCGCCCCTCGGCGGAAACAATCGCTCCGTGCTGGCCTTCAACAGCAACCAACGCAATAACCTGGAACTCGATCTTGAACTGGACAACGCTACACTGGACCCCAACCAACCGCTGATCGTGCGTGTCAGCTTCCGCAACGAGGACCCAGGTGCGATGATCCTCTACCTGCCGAATCAAGACCCGGTTCCCGTTAATCAAACGCTGACGCAAGGTATCTCGTTCGAGATCACGCTCCGCGATAACCCCGTCGGCGCACAGGGCACAGTGATCACCACCTCGCCCGCCACATTCACTAACCCGAATCTGCTGCACCTGCTCGGCTCTAGCGCGCGCTGCCACGAGGAGTA
>CBEVZO010000663.1:0-2825 GCA_965554365.1 uncultured Anaerolineae bacterium | reverse complement strand
GCTCACGGTGTTGGCGACGCACCGCCGCCTGACACAATTGCTCTACGATCACTCGGCTCCTGTGCGCGGTGTAGCGTATAGCCCCGATGGACGCTGGTTCGCCACCGGAGACAAAAGCGGCAATGTTCTGTTATGGGATGCTGAAACGCGCGATGTGGTGGCTACGGCGATGGTTGTTTTGGAAACAGACGAAGGGAAAATCGAGGAAGTCGCGATCAACAGTGTGGCGTTTAGCCCGGATGGGGCGCTGCTGGCGGTGGGCAGTGCGGACGGTTCTGTGCGGCTGTGGGATGTCGCGGCGCAGGCGTGGCACGATTTGACGTTGGCGGGACATGAGGGAGCGGTGTGGAGTGTGGCGTTTAGCCCAGATGACGTGTTGTTGGTGTCAGCGGGCGCGGATCGTGTGATCAGGCTGTGGGAGGTTGAGACTGGGGTGGTGGTGGGTGATCCGTTGGCGGGACAAGGTGATCTCGTGTTCAGCGTGGCGTTCAGTCCGGATGGAACACAGTTGGCGTCGGGCAGCGCGGATAACACGGTGCGGTTGTGGGATGTTGAGTCAGGGGCCGCAGTGGGTGATCCGCTGGTTGGACACACGAATTGGGTCTTCGATGTGACGTTTAGCCCGGATGGGACGCTGCTGGCTTCAGGCGGCGCGGACAACACGGTGCGGTTGTGGGACGTGGTGACCGGGGCGGCGGTTGGTACACCGTTGGACGCACACCTCGATTGGGTACGGAGTGTGGCGTTTAATGGCACGGGGTTATTGGCATCGGGCAGCGCGGATGGCACTGTGCGGTTGTGGGAGTTGGCAACCGGGCGGTCAGAAGTGTTGGCGGCGCACCAAAATCCGGTGTGGGGTGTCGCGTTTGATCCGGCAGGCGAAGTGCTGATTTCGGCGGGTGAGGATACGGTGTTAGGCGTATGGAACGCGCTCACTACGTCGCTGCACCATGACGTATTGGTGGGCCACACGGAAGATGTACTTGGTGTTGCATTCAGCCCAGATGGGCGTTGGGTGGCGTCTTCCGGCGGCAAATTGCGCGGGGGCGGACAGGACAATGTCACGCGAGTGTGGAACACGGCGACGGGTGAATTGCTTGTGGAGTTGGCGGGGCACGACGATACGGTGAGTGGTGTGGCTTTTAATCCGGAAGGCGACATGCTCGCGACGATAGGAAATAACGGCACGGTGATCTTTTGGAATACGGCGACCTGGGAAATGTTTGGCACGCCGCTGACGGGTCAGAATGCCGTGTTGATGTCGCTGGCGTTCAGCCCGGATGGCACTATGCTCATGACCGGGGGCAGTAATGGTAGCGTCGCGGTGTGGGATGCGATGTCCGGTGATCTGCTGCACGGGCCGCTAGTGGGGCATACGGGCGGCGTGTTGAGCATGGCCGTCAGCGCAGATGGGCGTTGGCTGGCGACGGCGGGTGAAGATCATATGGTGCGGTTGTGGGCGCTGGAACCGTTTGGTCTGCAAGAGGATATCGGGTTGGTGCATGATGATGTGGTATCCAGTGTGGTGTTTGCCCCGCCGGGGCCAGCCGAGGGTTTGCTTGTCACGGGCAGCCGCGACGCCGCGATCAGGTTGTGGTCGGTGGAAACCTGGGAAATGGTCGGGGAACCGCTGATCGGACACGAGCGGCGTGTGACGGCGCTGGCCTTCAACGCGGCTGGCACGTTGCTGGTATCCGGGAGCCAGGATGCGACGATCCGCGTGTGGGATATGGACGCGCGGCGGGTGTTGGGCGAGGCATTGGTCGGACACTCCGATTGGATTTCTGGGCTGGCGTTTGATACGACGGGATTGTTGGCCTCCGCGAGTTGGGACGGGCGCGTGGTAGTATGGGACGTATCGTGGGCGGCGTGGCAAACACGCGCCTGCGAGATTGCCAATCGCGCGTTGACCGTAGATGAGTGGACGCGTGTGTTGCCGAATGTGGCGTATGATCCGGCGTGTGTTGGGTTGCTGTTCGGGGCAGAGGATTAATCGCGGGCTATAGGCTTGTCAGCACTGTTACCATTGGTCGTGAACTGATCAGGGTCTTCGCTAAAATAGATGATCAGATGCAGCGTGCCGAGCGTCAATTGATCGCTATGGGCCACCTGTTGGGGTTCGTTGGGATGCAGGCGCTTATCGTTCAAATACGTGCCGTTGGTGCTGCCGAGATCGGTTGCAAGCAGGTGTTCGCCGCGTCGCGTAAGCAGACAGTGACGGCGCGAGACGCCGTGATGGTGCGCCTGGAATTCCGACAGATCAAACACCTGATGGTCGGGTGCATCTAGTTTTTCGGTCTGGACAATACGCCCCAGCAAGAGCGGTATGTCGAGGCGCAAGATTTCACATAGTCCTGAGGGGTAAAATTGCAAAATCACCGCTGCCGCTGCGGGCAGAATGTCCTTGCCGCGTGTGAGTGCGGGCTGTACTGACGGGTCGCGCCGGATCAATGTCGTGATGGGCTCGCGCGGTAGTTTTGTGCCGCACTGTGGACATTCTATGGCTTGTGCGGCGCTGAAATATCCGCACTCAGGACAGGTAACAAAATTTTGAGGCGGCAGTTGTTCGGTATGGTGGGTGTGTGACATGGCATCATGGCCCGATTGTGTAAGCGCTGCATGTCTATCATAGCAGAAAAACGCTGTTGAGAATACTCGTGTGCGCATGAAAAAACACTCGCGCCGGTCAACCGGCTCCTTCCCTCTTACCCGCTCACCAACCTTAAGACCGCTTACGATTTACCCCCTGAACGCATACGGGGGGCTTGTTGCTCAGAAGTCTGGCGCGAGATTGCTGGGTAAATCCGCGCTACACGTACCAATTG
>CBEVZO010000662.1:0-2831 GCA_965554365.1 uncultured Anaerolineae bacterium | reverse complement strand
CAAGCCCTACGCCCTACAAAAACAGGTTCGCCAACAGTATCGCCTGCGGGGAGGGAGCGCGAACAAGTTCGCGTTGGGGGAGGGGCAAACTCGCGATCACGTTATTTTGCGTAACGAGTTGTCCAAACTACTTGACACATTCCGTGGGGTCGCCTTTTCCGAACTCTACACAGAGCAGCGCCCCTACGCGCGCACAAAATTGAGCGCTGAATGAACTCTGTCCGCCCTTGAACTCCACCGCGTGGGAAAAAGGGAGAGTCAGGCTGCGCGGCGCGTCCTCCCCCCTCTCCATAAGTTCTATCGAGCGACAGCGAGATTGAACTATCTCGGATGGAGAGGGGGGACTGAGGGCTTTCAGGGGTAGGTATTTGATTCTAGCTCAACAAACTCATGTTGTGACAACTTTTCTATTGAGAAAACCATGAGCTTTGAGCCATTCTGACCTTTTTAGACCCGTTTAGGAACAATCTGTCTGAACAGAAAACTGGTCAGAACCTTGAACAACGAAAAACCTACCCCTGAAAGGGGACTGAGGGGGGTGAGGCCGTTTTTATTCGTACCGCAGCACGTTCATCGGCTTCTCGCCCGAAGCGCCCCACACCGACAGAATCGCCGCCATCAGCGCGATCAGGATGCACAGGCCCATCAGCAAGAAGGCCGTCTCATACGGGATCACGTCACCTAACTGGTCATCGAAAATCTGCGAAAGCACGATCACCAGCCCGATGAAACTGATCCCCACGCCGATCAAGCCGCCGACAATGCCCATCAGCCCATTTTCGATCAGCAGCATCCCCAGCACGCGCTCGCGTTGCAAGCCGACCGCCTTCATGATCCCGATCTCGCGCCGCCGTTCCAGCGTGGAGAGCGCCACCGAGTTCGCGATCACGATGCCGCCCACGAACAGCGCCAGACTCGCCACCAGGATCGGGAACGACGTGAACTGGTTCACGATACGGTTGACCAGATCGTTGATGAAGCGCGTCTCCAGCACAAATGTGCCGGGTATTTCGACCAGTGCGCGGCGCACCTCACGAATGTGGTCTTCTTTCACATCCGCGATGACAAACATGCTATCGGGCTGCGCGTCGCCAAACGCGGCCAGCGGCACATAGACATTGGAGTCGCTGAACGCTAATTCTTCGTTGGCAATACCCACGACCTCAAACTGCACGCGTTCGCGTGCGCCATCGTCCCCATAGATGTACACGGTGAAGCGGTCGCCCACGCCTATATATTCCAGGCCATACTCGCCCGCATTCCGCAGCACCACCGCTGGCCAATAGCCTTCCGCGTTCGGTTCCATGTCCCGGTTCGGATCGAGGTTGCGCCCGGACTCGAAGCTAATGTCCGGCAGGTTAGAGCCAATCTCGCGCGCGTCGATGCCATCGAACACCCACGAGAACGGTCTGCACTCACGGCTGCTGAGATCCTCGTCTGCGCTGGCGTCGTAGTAGCTTTCCAGACTGGTGTTGTAATTGCCGATCGCCGCGTAGCTGCGCACATAATCCTCATGCTCGGCCAGCACGCCGCGTACCTGGTCCATTGACGCTTCGCCACCCGGAGCCATGACCATGATGTTGCCACCGGTCACGTTTTCGAGCATTTCCTCCATCGCCTTCGTGACAGTATCGACCAGCATCGTGATCATGCTCAGCGTGAACACGCCGACCACGAGCGCCACCAATGTCGATGCGCCGCGCCCCTTGGTGGAGAGCATCGCGCGCATCGCGATCTTGAAGTCCACGAACCCGAAACGCTGGATCAGCCGCCCCAGAATCCATGTCGGGATCAGCAGCACGATCAGCACCGGGATCAGCAGCCAGAACAGCGGGAACAGCAGCACCAGCACACCAGGGAAAATGTCCCCGAAGCGCCCACCACCGACCGCCCAGATCACCAGCCATAGCGCGATATACAGGTAGCCAATCAGCAGCACCGTCACTGTCAGCACGAGGATCGCGGGCACGGCGTAGCCGAACGCGCCGCCCAGTCCAGGGAACAGTGCCAGCAGCACCAGCCAGCGTAAGGGGCGCAGCAGCCAGCTACGTCCGCGCCGCCGTGCGCGCATGTCGAGCCAGTCCGCCAGAATCGTCGGGAAGACCATCACGAACCCATACACCACGCCGATGCCCGCCGTGATATATTGCAGCTTGATGCTTTCGTCGCTGCCGGGAATTTCGAGATCCACATGCAGCATTGTGCCCAGCAAGCCCTGCGCCACCGCGCTGAGCGCCAGGATCAGCCCAACCACTGCCACGAAGATCGCCAGCCGTCCCGCGCGCGGGATGATGTTATCGTTAGGCCGCAGTACGCTGGCGGGCCGAATCTGACGCGCGGCGAGGGTCGGCAGGAAGCCGAAGATCGTCGTGATCACGATGCCGACAATGAAACCGTTAAACGCGGGCGCGGGTGCGATGCTGAACGTGAGGCGCTGGCCCAGGAAGTTCTCGCCGACGCCCTTCACGCCATATGCCAGCACCCAGCCGAGCAAGATACCCATCAAGCTGCCGAGGATGCCCATGATGACCGCTTCAACCAGGAACAGGGCCACGACCTCGTCCGGCTCCAACCCCAGCGTTTTGAGGACCGCGACCTCGGTGGTGCGCCGCGTGACGATCACCGCCATCGTGTTGACAATGCCGATTCCGCCGATCAGCAGCGAGACCAGGCCCATCACCACCACCAGCGTGTCCACCACTTCGCTGAGCAGTTGGTTCGCCTCTTTGAGGTCGGTCGTCGTGATGATATTTCCGTTGTCCAGCACTAGGCGTTCCAGCGCCTCGGCGGCCTCGTCCTTTCTCGGGAACTCGGTGGCCACATTCTCCAGA
>CBEVZO010000661.1:0-2835 GCA_965554365.1 uncultured Anaerolineae bacterium | reverse complement strand
TAGGGCGCGATCAGCACAGCGTTATCCATATTGTCCTCATGTCTATTATTGTCCGACGGTCAAACAGCGAATAATCATAACGCATCCCTGCCTGATCGACCAGTGCCGATTGTGCCCTCACACAGTTACGGCAACCCCAACGTCACGCGCCGCACGCCGTCTGCCCCCATAAACACCCCGCCCCCATACGCATGAATCGCGCGTGTTTCACCGGACGGCAGCACCACCGTGAGCGTTTCATACGGCAGCGCATACCCGTCTTGCGCCACCGCCACCGCCAACCGCAGCGCCTCCTGCGTAGCGCGTACCTCGACAGTCAGCGCCGAGAACTCGCCGCGCGCATAGCCCATGCTCATGCCGTCATCGTCGATCAACGTGAAACTCGCCCGCCCCTGTGCCGGTGGATACACACGCACCTCGCGCACATCGTCCGGTTCCGCGCCCACATGCTGCATCACTTTGCCGAACGGGATGATCGCGCCTGCCGGAGCAAACAACAGAATCCGGTCCAGCGGAGCCGCCGCCGTGATCATCTGCCCGCCCGCATAACGTTCGCCCGTATAAAAATCGTACCACTCCACCCCCTGTGGCAAGTAGACCTCGCGGGATCGCACACCCGGTTCCAGCACTGAGGCCACCAACAGATTCGGCCCCAGCATGAAATCAAACGACTCCGTGTGACAGTGCGGATCATGCGGAAAGTGATACACCAACGGGCGGATAATTGGATGACCTGTCTGCGCCGCCTCAAAAAACAGCGCGTAGAAATACGGCATCAACCGGTAACGGAAACGGATCGCCTCACGGACAAACGGCAGCACCTCCGGGTGCATCCAGGGTTCGTTGACCGTGCGATCTGTGTTCCACGAATGAATCGTGAAGCGCGGATGCATCACACCATTTTGCACCCAGCGCACAAATAGCTCAGGATCGGGCTTAGGACCAGTGAAGCCCCCCACGTCATGCCCGCAGTTCGGCATTCCCGACAGACTCAGGCTGAGGCCCATCGGAGTGTTCCAGCGCAGCGTATGCCAGGATGTCGTGTTATCACCGGACCACGTTTGCGCGTAGCGTTGAATGCCGGGACAACCGGATCGCGTCAGCACAAATGGGCGTTGATCCGGGGCGTAGTCGCGCAGCGCCGCATACGATGCCCGCGCCATGAGCAGTGTCAGCAGCGGACGTATCAGCACCGCCGGCAGCGGATCGCCGAATCCCGCGCCACGCGCCGCGTCATCCTGCACTTCAAACTCGTTGTTGTCATTCCAGGCCGCATCAATGCCATAGTCCAACAGCGCCGTCTGGACCTGCGTCTTCCACCACTCAAAGCCCGCCGCGCTGGTGAAGTCCACATACGACCCTGTGGCGTACTCATACACGCCGCCGCTCCAGAAGCGATTCACCTCCGGCACATCCGCGTCCACCGCCATCACAAAACCACCCGCCGCCGCGAGATCGTTGTAGGCGGGGTGCGTGGTCAGCAGATAGGGCTTGATGTTCGCGGCAAGCCGGACTCCCGCAGCGTGGAAGTGATCGGCCATCGCGTTGGGGTCGGGTACTTTGGCGTGATTCCAGATGAACACGCAGCGCTGGCCCTCATCATTGGTTGTATAACCGGACGAGAGATGAAACCCGTCGCAGGGGATATCGTGCTGCGCGCAGAGGTCCACGAATTGCTTAAGCTGCTCCTGCGCGTCGGGCGCTTCGGTGTAGCTCATCGTGGAGCCGAGATAGCCCAACGACCAGCGCGGCGGCAGTGCTGGATAGCCGGTCAACGCCGCGAATGTTTCGAGAACCCGCTCAATGCTCGGTCCGTAGAGCAGATAGTAATCCAGATCGCCCGCGTCGGCCTGATAATACCGGTACGGCCCGGCACGCAGCGCGTTGATCTCTTTGCCAAAATCAAACACGCTCGGCGCGAGGTTGTCATACAGCAGTCCGTAAGCGATCTGGAGTTCCGGCACGAAGGTGATGTAAAACGGCCAATGCTTATACAGCGGATCGGAGTGTTCCGCATCGTAGCCCAACGCATCCGCCGGACGCATCCGCAGTCGCCGCCCGCAATTGTCCAGCGGCCCGGAACTTTCGCCCAGGCCGTAGTAATGCTCAGTGGGGCGACGTTCCATGAAATGACACACTGCGCTACCCCGGCGATCATACACATACCCGTGTCCCGCGAGATCAGCGGCAAAAACACGTCCGGCAGCATTCGCCCAGGTCAGATGAAAGTCCCCAGTGCGGATCGTGACCTGTACCTGCTCCGTGCGCAAATGCACCGTATCGCCGTCAGCATCCAATGCGAACGGCGGCTGCGCGAACGGCGTAAGGTCATCACGCAAACGCCCTTCACGCGGAGTCTCGCCCTCCGGCCCGGTCACAAGCCAGGTGCGATCCAGGCGTGACGCGCCATCGGGATAGTGCTGCACACGGATAACGTTATGGTCGAGTACGCTAACGGTCAACTGCTCCCCACGCGCGCCCTGAAACATAAGCGGATGTGCGTCGGCGTTGGCGAGGGTGACGTGTTCAGGGTTGATAAGGTGCATCGCAGAATCCTTATGTTACAGATCGATCAATCGCCGTTAGTCCATAGCGCGCGTATCACTCACCAAAGCGCACACGCCCTTGGCGACGACGCCGGCGCGCATCAGCCGCCTGCGCATACCGCAACGTCGTGCTGCCCTGACTGTGCCCGGCCTGCGCCTGCGCATCCGCCAACGGCGTGCCATTCGCCAGCAGCTCGGTGATCAACGTGCGCCGCGCGTCGTGCGGGCTGAAATGCTCGATCCCGGCACGCTTCTCCGTCGCCTTGACCACACGGTACACGCTGGTCGG
>CBEVZO010000660.1:0-2839 GCA_965554365.1 uncultured Anaerolineae bacterium | reverse complement strand
GCGTTCGCACGTATCACCGGCAGGGCGCATCGAATGGGTTCGAATGGGATATTCGTAGTCGTTGGTGATAGTTTTTATCAGCAGCTCCATATGCGCCGATTTGCGCCAGACTTGAACGAACACCGAACCACGCCCAATATGGCAATCCACACACAACACCCGTGCGTGCGGCGAGACGAGATAGGTATTATATTCGGGCGGCATGGTGTGGCATGTTTGGCCGCAGAACTCCGGCGAATTCGTATATTCCCATGTAGGAGGAATGGCGATTAGAATCGCTAGCGGTACCACCACCGCCAACGTGATCGGCCCGTAGCGCCGCAAAAACGACCGGTCAGCGGACGGAAAAAACAAATTGCGGAGTCGTTTGAGCATAGGATTCTCTCCGGCTAAACCTCTTAACAAAGATTATGGATCAAAACGCGTTGTATAAAAATCCTGTGTGATACGCCAAAATTCTATTTGCTACTGGGCCAAACGAATCAGTTATTAGGGGAACACACCGCCCGCAGAAATGGTTACCTGTTCTGCGGGCGGAGATTAGGTTCAGACACCGCAGTGCCTGATCACCCGTGCAGGTCACTTAAGAACTAGGGGCGCGTGAAGGCGCTCACGTCGCCGCCGAGGTCCTCAATGCTGTCGTACAGGGCCTGGGCCACGTATGTCACGTTATGTGCAAACGCACCCGGGTCTTTCAGCGCATACTGGTAGTTGTACGCCGCACGCAGCAAACGCGGCGTCCAGGTGGCGTACTTGTTGCCGTAGTTGGCTTCGTCGGGAGTCGCCTCACCGTCGCCGTTCAGATCGGTGAAGAAGTACGGATAGCTGTGCGATTCGTAGACAATCGGCGTGCCGACAGTGTCCGCCGCATAGTCCACAATCGCTGCATACAGCGCTTCTTCCAGCGTTTCGAGTTCACCCGCTACGCCTTCGTCCGCGCCATCGCCATCGAGATCGGCGGTCATCATACGAATCGCTTCGACTTCGCCGAACTCACCATGACACATCACGCAGCTATCGACCTGAACTTCCAGGGCGTGCGCGCTGTGGCAGCCGGTGCAATTATCAGCGACTTGTGCGACATGCTCAAAGCGTCCTGCGTATTCTTTATCCTCGTACTGGTACACGCCCAGCGCTTCGTTGCCGAACAGCTTTGCGCCCGCAGCAAAGTAATGCACGTGGAGGAAGCCCAACGTTTCGCCAACCTCATCGTCGCCTACGCCCGCCTCTGCGATTGCCGCATCCACCGTCGCACCAGCAGCACGTCCCTGGTGTCAGTTGATGCACAGATTCGCGGGAACACCCTCGCCGAAGCTGAGGACTGCGCCGCTGGGGAATTCAACTTCATCAGTCGCGCGCAAGGCATGCGCTGCGAAGTCATGGCAGGTCGAGCAAGCCATCGCGGTGGACGGCTCAAAGCTAATCGTCACACCATGCTCGATGAAGAAGGGCAGCCCTTCAGCCGTATGACACTTGGAGCAGCTACCCGAAACTTCGCCATCTTCGTCCCAGTGCCGCCAGGCTTCGGCGGTTCCGTCGAAGTGACCGGCGGGGTTGCGGTGCAGCGTCAGGTCCATCGGCTCGGCCAGCACCTCGTTCAGCGACATAACCGAATCGTACAGCACCATCGCGTGATACCGGGCGTTGTGTGCGAACGCGCCGGGGTCCTTCAGGTACGCCTGGTAGTTGTAAGCGGCCTTCAGCAAACGCGGGGTCCAGGCGGCATACTTGTTGCCGTAATTGGCTTCGTCTTCGCCCGCCATGCCGTCGCCATCACCATCATTGAAGAAGTAGGGATAGGCGTGCGAATCGTAGGCGATTGCGCCGCCATATTCCGCAGCATACGCCTGGATCGCGCCGTATAGGACTTCCGCCATGCCATCGAGTTCATCTTTGATGCTCTCGTCTATGCTGCCGTCGCCATCGTAGTCCACCATCGAGCCGGGCATCCGGATCGCGGCGAGGTCTTCGGCGGTTTCGACACCCTGGTGGCAATTCGCGCACTCGTTAACCTGGACCTCAAGCGAGTGCGGGCTGTGGCAGCCGGTGCAGCTATCGTAGCCGGGCACATGCTCGAACTTGGTCTGGTAGGCCATGCCTTCGTACTCGTAGCTGCCCTGCGCTTCAGTTCCGTACAGGCTCGCAGCGGCGGCGAAGTAGTGGATGTTGATGAAGCCGAGTTCTTCGTTCGGCACATCGTCTTCCAGGCCTTCAAGCGCGGCGTTCACGCTCACCGTCGAGGCGCGTCCCTGGTGGCAGACCATGCAGCGCGCACCCGGATCGGTGCTGACAATTTCCGCCCCGGAGGGGAACGTGACAGTGGTCATGCTGATCGTCGCCGGGTTGTGGCACACGTCGCAATTTACTACCGAGTCTACCGCTGCCGCGTTGTCCACCACGCCAGCATTAGTCCCATCGACACCCATGAAATCAAGATAACCATACGCACTATGGCACTTCGCACAGGAAGCAGAAACTTCCATCGGGTCGTCCTCGTCCCAGTGGCGGAAGGCCTCAGCCTCGGCATCCGCGTGCCCCGAACCAGCCCATGCATCCACGATCCACTCAGGGCCTGGTCCGCCGTCGCACTCGTCCTCGTCGCCGCCATCCTGCGCGGAAACAGAGACCGGTGCGCTGTGATCAAAGGCAATCAGTGCCGCCGCAGTCAGCAGCAGCGCGATGCCCATAACGAAAAGCAGTTTACGCGTCATCTTTGCTCCTTTAGAAACTAAACGGTATACAACTACATTTAGAACAAAAAAGAAGGCTGCACACGCCCTACAGCGTAACAAGCAGCCTTCCTCCCGCTAACATATGGAGTGCATCATGATCATACGCC
>CBEVZO010000659.1:0-2847 GCA_965554365.1 uncultured Anaerolineae bacterium | reverse complement strand
CCCGCCACCGGAAACGCGTCCGGCGCCCCGGCGAGCTTCCCCCCGCCCCGGCTGACAAAGCGCGGCATCTCGCCCCCCTCGATCTGCACATCGCGCGGTACTTTCACCCCCGGCTTATCGCGGCGCTCGCCATTCACGCGCACCTCACCCGCCATAATCAGACGGCGCGCGGCTTCGCGGCTCGGCGCGAGATTCTGTTCCGCGAGCAGGACATCCAGACGGACTTTTTCGGGCATAGATTACCTTCAATATCATATGTCTTATGTGGATTCGAATCGAGCCTTATGTTAGTTTTCTCCCGCCCCAGGCCCAGGCGCTTCTGCGCAGCATCAGCAAGGGAATATCCAGCGCGTGATCAAGTCCCCCTCTCCATAATTTTCGTTGAGCGCCAGCGAAACAAACTGTCTCGGATGGAGAGGGGGATTTAGGGGGTGAGGCCGAGCGCGATTAAATTCACATAGCGCGTATCATCTACCCAGGTTTGATGCGTCCTAGTGTACCGCGTTTCATCTTTCGCACCCTCCACACACCAATCTAAACACAACCTTAATGCAATTCTCATATTGCACCCCACAACATCGGGTATGCTCATGCGATTTCTGTTCCGCACACCGCGCCATTATTCGCGTGGAACAGCGGATTGCGGTATAAGTGATGCTAGCAAAAACTCATAGAAAACTGAGCCATTAAGCGGTTAGCTTTTAGCAACAACCGTGAACGTCGTATTCGCCCGTTGAAAGAAAGACGCACACGCTTGGCAATGGTCTTTGCTGATAGCTGATCGCTAATTGCTGACGGCTGGTTTAGCACTTAAAGGTTACTTACCATGGGGCTGTTTTCACGAAAACTCGGCGTGGACCTCGGTACGAACAACGTGATGATCTATGCCGGCGGGCAGATCGTCCTGCAAGAGCCGTCGATGGTCGCGCTAACGATTGAAGAAGAACGCGTCGTTGCCGTTGGGCAAGAGGCGCGTGATATGTTTGGGCGTCACCCGGAACACATCGACGTGGTGCGTCCGCTGCGCGACGGCGTGATCGCCGATTACGAAGTTACCGAGGCGATGCTGCGCTATTTCTTCCGCAAAGTGGGCGGACGGATGCGCCTACGCGGGCCGGAGGTCATGCTCAGCGTGCCCTACGGCGTGACCAGCGTCGAGAAGCGCGCCGTACATGAAGCCGCCGTCCGTGCGGGCGCGCGTGAAGCGCATCTGCTGCCGGAGCCGCTGCTCGCTGCGCTCGGTGCGGGTCTGCCGATCAGTACCCCGGCGGGCAACATGATCTTCAACCTGGGCGGCGGAGCCAGCGAAGCCGCAGTGTTGGCGATGAACGGTATCGTGGTCGCGGAGGGCGTTCGCATGGGCGGAATGCGCCTCGACGATGCAATCATCAACTACATTCGCCGCAAATACAGCCTCGTGATCGGCGAACCAACCGCCGAATCGATCAAAATCCAGATCGGCGCGGCGACCGACATCGGCGAAGAACTCAGCATGGAGATTCAGGGCCGCGATCAAGTCGGCGGGCTGCCCCGCACGATCACCATCACCACCAGCGAGGTGATCGAAGCAATTCGCGAACCGCTGAACACCGTCGTCAGCGCGGCACAGGCCGTACTCGAAAAAACACCGCCCGAACTCGCCTCCGACATCATCGACCGGGGCGTCGTCCTGACCGGCGGCGGCGCACTGTTGCGCGGCATCGACCAGTTCATCACGTCCAAGATCGGCGTCCCTGCCTATCGCGCCGACGACCCCATGGTCACGACCGCCATCGGCGCGGGCCGCGCGCTGGAAGATATCGCCTTCCTGCGCCGCACCCTGATCGGCATGACATAAGTCTCACTACATCAAACATTAATGGGACGCAGATTTGCGCAGATGAACACAGATCAAATTAAAAATCCGTGTTCATCTGTATTTATCCGTGTCCCATTCGGTTTTAGGATCCACGAACAACCTGTCAGGCGCATTGGCATTGGTTCATCCCTCCTACTAACGCCTTCCCCACACACGGAGCGGGGGAAATGCAGTGTGCAACTGGGGTTTGCTCCCCCTCTCCATAGGTTGCAGCGAGCGCCAGCGAGATCAACCGTCTTGGATGGAGAGGGGGCCGGGGGGTGAGGCCGTTCTGCGCCCTACGGCAAGTGACTGACAACTCATTCGTGTCTCATTCGGTTTTATGCGCAATTGCCCCTCGGATCGCAGCGTGCTATACTCGCGCCGTGTTGGGATACAAGCCGCACGACAAGGCACACTACACTCGCCGGAGAAAACCATGACGCTCGACCGCGAAACCATCAATACCATTCTGCTCTACACGATCACCGGGACCGGGGCCGTCTTCACCGCGACGTGGCTGGCGCTCATCCTCTGGACGTGGCGCGACATGAAACTGCGCTCACGCGATCCCCTGGCGCAGATCGCGGCGAGTCTGGTCGTAGCGGTGTTGGGCATCTTCGGCATCATGATCTACGTCATGCTGCGGCCCCAGGAAACATTAGCGGAAGCCTACGAACGCTCGCTCGAAGAAGAGGCGCTGCTACAAAACATCGAAGAAAAGACCGTCTGCCCCGGCTGCGGTCGCCCCATCAAAGACGATTGGCAAGTCTGCCCCTACTGCCACACCAAGCTCAAAAAAGGCTGCACCAACTGCGGCGCGCTGCTCGATCTGCCCTGGAACCTCTGCCCCTACTGCACCGTGAGTCAGGTTCCACAGGGCGCGCAGCAAGCACAAGCACGTCGTCCCGCACGGACGGTCGCGCAGCAAATGGGCGCTACCCCAACTCCCCGCCAAACCGCCGAGTCAGTTGACACAATGGAATATATCGAAGACGATCAGTATTAAA
>CBEVZO010000658.1:0-2848 GCA_965554365.1 uncultured Anaerolineae bacterium | reverse complement strand
CTCCGTGATCACCGTGCCGCTGAGCAAAAACCCCAGTTGCAGCGCCACCACCGCAATCACCGGCAGCAGCCCCACACGCAGCACATGATCCAACACATCCAGCGGCGGCAGCCCCTTCGCGCGCGCCGTGCGTACAAAGTCCTCACCACCCACCTCGCGCACACTGCGCGCCGTCACCTGCGCGATACTGCCGCCCGTGTGGAACCCTAATACCAACGCAGGCAAGATCAGAAAACGCGGCCCCGATCCCCCTACCCCTGGCAACAGGTCAAGCTCCACCGTGAGCAGCGTGATCGCCAATGTCGCGGTCCAATACACCGGCGTTGCCAGCGCCAACGACGCGACCGCCTCCGCGCCATAGCGCACGCCGCGCCAGGGCGATGCGCCCGCCACAATCCCCAACGTCACCCCCAACAAGACGGCGACATTCAGCGCCGCAAACGCCAATGTCGCCGTTGGTTCTAGATTCTGTGTGATGATCTCCGTCACAGGCTGGCCGTTGATCAGCGACGCACCCCAATCGCCGCGCAGCACGCCCGTCAGATAGCGCGCATACTGCTCCCAGATCGGATCGTCCAGGCCCAACGCTGCACGCCGCGCCGTGACCTCATCCGCGCCCCACCCCGCACGCACCAACGTCGCATCCAACGCATCACCGGGCAGCCCGCGCAACACCACAAACGCCAGTGTCAGCGCCAACCACGCGACGATCACCGCCGCGCCCATGCGTCGCAGAACAAAACCGAGCATGCGCTACCTACTAAGCTGCAAGTTGCGCAGCAGCGGCCACCATCCTTGACCACTGAACACAATCCCGTCCAGCCGTGCGGTAGCCCCGTTAAGATTCACATAATCACGAATCGGCAAAATCACCGCGCGATCCATAATGCGCCACTGCACCAAGCTGTACAACTCCGCGCGCCGTTCCAGATCTGGCTCGCGCGTTGCTTCATCCAACCAGTTGTCGAGTTCCTCATCCGCGTATCCAGACCAGTTATTTCGCCCATCGCTGCGATAATACGGGTTGATCAGGCTCGCATCCGCGCCGAAATCATAAAACGCCACCAGGTGATAGTCGCCGCTTTCGACTTGTTTCAACAAGTCGGGAAACGTGGGCCGGAACACCAACTCCACATCGATCCCGATCTCACGCCATTGACTCTGGATCAACTGCGCCACCGCGTCCAACTCACCCCAGGGCGCGAAGACCACCGTCAGCTTGAGTTCCTCACCGCCGCGCTGCATGATGCCGTCTTCGTTCAGTTCATAGCCCGCGCCTCGCAGCAAGTCCCGCGCATACTCCGTGTCAAAGGGATATTCGCGTGCCAGATCAGGATCATAAAACGGCGTGACCGCTGTCAGCGGGCCATACGCGACCGGCGACCGCCCCTGAAACACCGCATCTACAATCGTGGTGCGGTTGGTAGCATAGATCAACGCCTTGCGCACCGCTTCTTCGTCCGTAGGACGCCGCTGCGTGTTGAAGAAAAACTGCTGCGGCATCCCTGTGATCGGCGTACTCAAAGTGCGCACTTGCTCATTACCGGCCAACAGTTCCGCATCCGTCGGCAGCAATTCGCCGATCAACTGCACCGCGCCGCTTTCGAGCGCCTGACTGCGCGTCGCCGCATCCTCAAAGAAACGGAACTCTATCGTATCCAGCGAGTGTTCCGTCACGGGCGCATAAAACACGGGACCCCAAGTGTAATCCGGATTGCGACGCAGCACTACACGCTCACCCGGTACAATCTCGTCCAGCATGTACGGCCCTGTGCCGACCTGATGCCACTGGTACGTGTTATTCGTCGTCTCCGCGAGCGCCTTCGGACTCGCCATGCCCAGATACACCTGGCTCAGACCGTCCAGCAGCGGCGCGTACGGCTCCGCGAGATGCAGCGTGATCACGAACTCGCCCTCAATCGTGTAATGCGTATACGGCCCCAACAGGCCGCGCGCCTTCTGCGAGGCGATCTCTGGGTTGGTGATGCGGTCCAGATTCACCGCGACGGCCTGCGCATCAAACGGCTCGCCGTCATGAAACACCACATCCTGCCGCAGCGTGAAGGTCCACGCCAGTCCGTCCGCTGACATGGCCCACTCTTCCGCCAGTCCCGGCACAAAACCCATCGTCTGCGGGTGACGGTAGATCAACGTATCATAGACCGAGTAAAACGGGATGCCCAGTTCGTTTGAGCGATGAATGTGCGGATCAAACCCCGACGGATTCAGCGTCAGTCCGTAGACAATCTTGTTGCCCGCGTCTGAATCGTCATCGTCCGAGTTGAGAATAATCAGCCCTAACACCACAACGCTGATGCAAAAAACCACCATCAGCGTCCCTAACACACCAAAACGTAATGATCGCATAAGTCTAACTACCTGCCTTTCTTGCCCTGTTGCACACCGATATACAGCCCGCGCCCAATCAGCCCCTCTGGATCATGCACCGCATCCAGTCCCGCCGCTGTAAACGCCGCCATATAGTCGTCGTGCGTAAATAAGCCTAACTCGTGGCGCTCCACAAAGTGCTGCACCCCGTCGGGTGTCGCAACCACAAAATGCATATCGTCCCGCGAAATGCACCCAAACCGTTCGCTGACCGTCACCCGCGCAACCTTCAACTCCGGCTCGTCGATGGTGCGCATATGGACCGAGCCGGGTATCCAGTCCTCAGGCGCAAACCAGGGTTCGACGATCAGCACCCCGCCTGGAGTCAGATGCCGCGCCATAGTCACGACAGCGGCGCGCAGCCGGTCCACAGTCTGCACATATCCAATCGCGCTAAACAGACAGGTGATCGCATCAAACCGCGCGTCCAGTGCAAAATCCACCATGTCACCTTGCACAA
>CBEVZO010000657.1:0-2853 GCA_965554365.1 uncultured Anaerolineae bacterium | reverse complement strand
CTGACTCCCCCTTGCTCCATCTCGGATGGGGGCGTGATCAGAGATCACGTTGGGGGTTGGGAGGATAGGGGCCGGTTTTCAGGCGACCACGATATCCGTCTCAATTTCTTAAAGAGCATCATACGCCCGCGATAGTCGTGATAGTGTTGTGCCACCTACCCTTCTGCGGGGGCGGTGTACAGATCGTCGTAGATCGATTGCAGCGAGTTCAATGTCGCGCGCAGATCGGTCTCGGCGGGCGGGGACGGCTCTGTGCCGCAGTGATCGCGCATCCAGGCAGCCCACCGCGCGAGGTGTCCGGCCCAGGGCAGACGCGGGAACCGCTGCGCATGATACGCATCCCACTCCGCCGACGTGGTGATCTGCGTGCCTGCGTCGGTGACGCGCAGATCGAACAGCACTTTCTCGTTCGCGTTATCCGTCATCGGTTGGTGTCTCCTGTGTCTCGGCGGCGGATGCGCCCTCAGCATTCGGTATGTCTTGGTCGAACTCATCGTCATCAAGATCGTCGAGCATATTCCGCAGCACGTCGAGCGCTTCTTTCAGCTTGGGCCGCATCACGGCTTTCAGGCGGTCGAGTTCCTCGCGCCCCGCGTCCGTGATCGTGTAGCGACGGACGGTGCGGCGGTCGGGGTCTTCCCATTCACCCTGGATCAAGCCCTGCGCTTCCAGATCGTTGAGCAGCGGATAGATCGCGCCGGGATTCGTGCCCCATGCGCCGTCTGTGCGCTCCTCGATCACCGTCATGAGTTCATTGCCGTAGCGCGGTTCCTCTGCGACGAGATGCAGCACATACAGCGGCAGTAGTCCGCCGCCCTTGCTCAGCACCATCGCCACGAACGGATTGAAAATCGCCTCGCCCATCTGCCAGGGCCGGAAGCGCCGCCCGCCGAACATCCAATGATCCTCCGGCGGCTGGCCGAGAAACTGCTCGAACGCCGCGCGCCAGTCATGCGGAGAGCGTCCCGGTGGGCCGTGCTGCCAGAAATCGCGTCCCGGTGGTCCCCAGCGGTGCGGCCCGCGTGGACCTCTTGGCCCGCGAGGTCCGTGTGGTCCGCGTCGTCGTCGCTTACTCATCGCGCCTCCTTTCGTTGTTGGATGGGGTGTTATTGAGTTCAATATACTTGACACGAAGTATAGTTGAATTGAAGGGTATCTGTCAACGGGGAGCGCGGAGTTCTAATGACGTTCTAATGCGGGGAACCTCATTTCCCGACCCCCACGTGTGGAGAGGGGAGTTACGGTTCGCTTGGGCTGAGCGCGCGCCCCGGCTATAATGGTACGCAGCGCAGATCACACACCATCGAAGGATCAACCACGTATGCCGCGCACCACCGTATTTATCAGCTATGCACGCGTCGATATCGCCCGCGTGCGCGAGATCGTCGATATCGTGCGGGCGGCGGGCTACGATCCCTGGTTTGATCACGCGCTGCTGCCCGGCCAACACTGGAAACGCGAACTGCTGCGCGCGATCCGGGCGTGTGACCTGTTCCTCTACGCGCTCTCGCCGGAGTCGGTAGCATCCGAGTGGTGTCAGTGGGAGTTTGGCAAAGCGGTCGAACTCCGCAAGCCGGTCGTGCCGGTGCTGTTGCAGCGCAACACATCGCTGGAAACCCCGCTCTCTGAGTTGCAGTACGCGGATTTCTGCGACGGGGCGACGGGCATGGCGGTCGCACGGTTGACGGGCGGCTTGCGCCTCGCGGAGATCATCGCGCCGGACGACGCACCCCCCGCGCCGGAGAATCCGCAGGGCACGCCCGCCCGCGCCACACCCACCGCACCTGCGCGCCTGCCCTTTGAACCGGAGACGGTGCTGGTTCCGGCGGGGCCGTTCTTGATGGGCCGCGATCCAAAGAAACACCCGGACGGTGATAATGATGAGTTACCACAGCACACCGTCACACTGCCGGACTACCGTATCGGCAAATACCCGGTGACGGTGGAGGAATTCCGCGCGTTTGTGGAAGCGGGCGGTTATGCGGAACGGCGCTTTTGGACGGATGCCGGTTGGCAGTGGCGCGACAGTAAGAATAAGACCGAGCCGTATCTGTGGCGCGAGGAAGAATGGACCGGTGACGGCAGGTTGCCCGTGATCGGCGTGAGTTGGTACGGGGCGATGGCCTATGTGCGTTGGTTGAGTGACGTTGCCGGGCGGGAGTACCGGCTCCCAACGGAGTCGGAATGGGAGAGAGCGGCGCGGGGCACAGATGGGCGACTATATCCCTGGGGCGATGCGTGGCGCGACGGCGTGTGTAATACGCATGAAGCCGGGATTGGACGCACGAGTCCGGTGGGGCAGTTTAGTCCGGCGGGAGACAGTCCTTACGGCGCGGCGGACATGGCGGGCAATGTGTGGGAATGGTGCGCAACACAATGGCGCGGTGATTACAGCACAGCGGAGGACAACGCGCTCGAAGGTGCCCCGTTGCGGGTGCTGCGGGGCGGCGCGTTCACTTACAATCCTGACCGCGCCCGCTGCGTGTATCGCAGCGGCGACCCCCCGTACTTCAGGTTCAACTTCTTCGGTTTTCGGGTGGTTTGTAGTCGTCCCCCATCTTAAAGGTTTTGCTGATCACTGATCGGGGCGGTGCTGCGTAGCAGCAGGCGCGTAGCGCCAGCCCCTTGTTTTTGCCCTCGCCGTAGGCGAATCGATTTTTTGCGCGTGACGATCTCGCATATTGTAGCGCGGAAGTCGCACCGCCTGCCCCTGATGCAGATTAAAAAATAAGCGCGGATATCCCGATGGTGCGCAGAACGGCCTCACCCCCGACGTGACCGCAGGTCACGCGCACCCGCTCCATCCGAGACGGTTGATCTCGCTGGCGCTCGATGCAACCTATGGAGAGGGGG
>CBEVZO010000656.1:0-2856 GCA_965554365.1 uncultured Anaerolineae bacterium | reverse complement strand
ATGGCAATCAAAGTCCGTCGCACGGGTGCATTTCACATTGGGGGCGCTGCGAGAATGCACACCGGGATTTTTAAGGCTTGGGAGTATGTCACACCAGAGTTGGTCGTTGTCGGGGTTGTCAGCTTCGTGTGTGCGGAAGTCAGGTGCTTGTCAGCTACCGCGATTGCCCCGCCGCATGTGCCCACGTATAATCTGATGTAAGGGGCAGTGACCCTCCATTATCCGTGCATATCAGTGATCCACAGGGTGGACCAAAGGCAACAGATCATGACTCCGCTATTGGCGAGTACGCTCAGCGAATTTTTCGCGGAAAACCCGGTACACGTTATCTACGCGCTGGCGCTGTTTGTCGGCGTGGTGTACGCGGCGTTCCTGATGTTTTTTCACGGGATCGGTGATGTACTCGGCGATCTCGATTTTGACATGGACCTCGACGTGGATGTGGATGTCGATCTCGCCGATATTGACACGATCCTCGATTCCGATGGCGTGACGGAGGCGACTGGCGTCAGCATGATCGCGATTGCCAGTTTCGTGACCTCATTCGGTGCGTTTGGGTTGGTCGCGGCAATGGGTGGTGCGGGGACATTCATTAGCCTGATGTCCGCGCTGGTGGGCGGGCTGCTCTTCGGCATCGCGGCGCAGGCGTTTTTCCTGTACATCCTCTCGCCCACGATCAGCAGCGAAGTGCGTCGGGCCCAGTTGATCGGGCAGGCGGGCGAGATTACCACGCCTGTACCGATGGACGGTGTCGGTCAGATCGCACTGGTCGCTGAGGGCGCGCGTATGCTGTACTCCGCGCGGGCGGTGGACGAAGACACAGAGATTTCACGCGGGACTCCGGTGCGTATTGAGCGCATTGTGGGCGGCGTGGCCTACGTCACCGTACTTGATGCGTGAGCACTATTGGGCGCGAATTGACAGTTTTCAGATCGCGGTGCATAGTTAGGGTGTGTCTCCGGACCGCTGAACATAACACAAAGTCTAATCCGGTTATCATGACCGTTTTTGTCCCATGAAAGGACTGAGGGAGCATGGCTGAGTTTGCAGCACTTGTAATTCTACTCCTGTTTTTCGTCATCTTCACGATTGTCGCGGTGTATGCCAGCCGCGTACAGAAGGTGGGTCCCAACGAAGTGTTGGTGATTTCTGGTCGTTCCACGCGCAGTTCTAAGACCGGCGAGGTTGAACCGTACCGCATCGTGAAAGGCGGGCGTGCGTTCATCTGGCCGGTGCTGGAGCGTGTGGATAAGCTCCTGCTGGAGCTGATGACGATTGAAGTCATCACCGACGACGTGTACACGGTCCAGGGCGTGCCGATCACGCTTGAAGGCGTGGCGCAGATCAAGATCGCCAGCGATGATGTCTCGATCCGCACGGCGGCAGAGCGCTTTTTGAGCAAATCGCGTGCCGAAGTGATCAACGTGGCGCACGAAACGCTGGCCGGTCATTTGCGCGCCATCGTCGGCAACATGACCGTCGAAGAAATCTACCGCGAGCGCGACAAGTTTGCGCAGAACGTGCAGGATGTCTCTGCGGGTGACTTCGCGAACATGGGCCTGGGCATTGACACGTTCGTGATCAAGGATGTGCGCGACAAGGAAGGCTATCTCGACGCGCTGGGCCGCCCGCGTATCGCCGAAGTCAAGCGTGACGCGACGATCGCCGAGCAAATTGCCAGGACCAAAGAGGCCGAGGCCACTCGCAACTACGCGCTGCAACAGGCGGACTATGACGCGGAAGTCGCCCGCAAGCAGAAAGAAGCCGATCTTTCCAGTGTGCTGCAAGAGCGCATCACGGGCCAGAAGATTCGCTCTGAGGAAGTGCAGATCGAGATCATCGATAGAGAGAAGCGCATCCAGGTGCAGCACCAGGAATCCCTGCGTATGGAGCAGGAACTCGAAGCCACCGTGCGCAAACCCGCCGAGGCCGAGCAGTATCGCATTGAGACGCTCGCCAACGCTGAGAAGTTCGAGATGGTAGCGCGTGCCGACGGTGAAGCGGCTGCGATCCGTGCGAAGGGTGAGGCGGAGGCTGCCGCGATCAAGGCGCGTGGTTTGGCCGAGGCCGAAGCGATGGAAAAGAAGGCAGCGGCATGGCAGCAGTATGGTCAGGCGGCGATCGTCCAGCAGTTGATCGAGGTGCTACCCGAAGTGGCGTCGGCAGTCGCCGAGCCGCTGAGCCAGACCGACCGCATTGTGATCATCAGCAACGGCGAGGGCGGTGGTACAGGCGCAGCCAAGATCAGCACGGACATCGCGACCATCATCGCGCAGGTTCCCACGACGGTCGAAGCGCTGACCGGCGTGGACCTGACGGAAACCATCGGCAAGCTGCCGGGTATTCTGGGCACAGACGACGACGGCGGCAAGTAACAACGGTTGCGGCAGTATTGCTGCCACCGTGACGTAAATCACATACAGGGGCAGTTCGGACGTACCGCGAGGTCGCCGCTGCCCCTGCTTGGCATTGAGGGCAAAACTGTGTGAGTGACTACGATCCGTTACCCCAACGCCCACGCCGTCGCGGGCCATCCGACGACCTACCGCCGCGTCCCCCGCGCCGGACAGAAGCGCTCCCGGCTGGCCCTCCAACGCAGGTCAATCTTCCGCGCCGCCCCATGTATCCCCCGCCTGCGGCCCCGCGCAAATTCTCACTACTATTGATCAGCGCCGGAGTCGTGTTCATTGTGTTGCTGATGATCGGTGGTGTGCTGCTGGTGTGGACGCGTTACTCTTACACCAACGAGACGCGTGTCATCACCGCGACGCCGCTCACGCCGCCCGCCGTCGCTATTGTGGGGGATGGGCAGGCGTTAGGGCTGGGCTTCATCACGCGCGATTCCACTGGCAATTA
>CBEVZO010000655.1:0-2858 GCA_965554365.1 uncultured Anaerolineae bacterium | reverse complement strand
CTGAACAGAAAACTGGTCAGAACCTTGAACAACGAAAAACCTACCCCTGAAAGCCCCCCCCCCCGGCCCCCTCTCCCGCCAAGCCGGAGAGGGCCAGAGGGAGGGATAAATCTGTTCTCAGGGTTGTGGCGGCACGATCAACAGGACCGTGACGCCGTTAAAATTATGGCGTGCGCCGAGCAGCGGGTAACTGGAATGGCGTCTGTGGGGCATGGCGTTAACCTCCCAGGCCACGCAGGATAATCGCGCCCCACCAACTCGCATACACGAGCGTCGCCTGCCAGTCGTTGAGGAATGTGAGGGCCGCGATCCAGGGGCCGATCATGCTCGACATGGGCGCGTAGGGCGAGAGCAGCGGCGATCCGGCGATCACTAGGCGTTCGTCCCGCCGCGTATACCCCAGGGCCACGAGCATGATCCCTGCCGGGATTTGGTTCGGCCACAGGTTCAGCCACAGGTTATGGCCTTGATCGACAAAAGGACGGGGTTGGTCCAACATGCGTGTGGGCCAGAAACCGTACAGCAGCAGCGAGAGAGTCACGACTGCGCCGGTAATCACAGCGGCGCGCAGCCACAGACGCGGCGGGATCAGTACGGCGAGGCCCAACGCGGCCTGCGGTTTGGTCAGCGCGGCCAGTGCCCACCACTCGGCGGGTAGTAGGACTGCTCCAATGATCAGCACATCTATTTGACCGTGTAGTAGAATGTAGAGCATGGGCGGCGAGAGCATCACCAGGATGGGTTTGATCAGCCCAGGGACGGGGTCCCAGCGGTGTAGGAGCAGCAGCGCGATGGTCAGCGTGCCCAGGCTGATCACCGCCCACCCGACCTGCGCGGGGAACGGTGCAGTCAGCACCAACAGGAGCGCCAGCCAGGGCGGGTTGTAGTAATAGTAATCTCTGAACGTAGGCGTGCCGTATAACGCGGTACCCGGATCGACCGCGCGGCGTGCTGCACCGTGAAATGTGTACCAGTCATCAAAACCATCCCAGGGCGAAAGCATAAAAGCGGTGAATAGAATTACAACGGTCAACCCGATGATGGCAGCCTTACGCCAGGGGTAATCATTGGTGGTTTGCAGGGCGTGTTTGAGCATTCTCACGCAGTGCTCCTTATGTGTTGGGGTGCGGATCAGGATCAGTCCTCATCCGCAAAGCCGATCTGAATGTCGTCGCCCTCCACGCGCACCGGGAACCAGGGCACATCGACTACCGCAGGCATACTCAGTGCCTTGCCGTCGCGGATGTCGAAACGTGCGCCGTGCCGCAGACAGGTGACTTCGTGGCCGTCCAGTGTGCCCTCGACGAGCGGGCCGTCGTCGTGCGTGCAGCGATCCTCAATGGCGTAGTACGTGCCGTCCACGTTAAACACCGCGATGTAGTAGCCTTCCACATCGAAGATTTCGCGCGCACCGGGGCCGATCTCGGTGGTTTTTGCGACTGTGATATAGCGAGTCAAGGTGTTGTCTCCTTGTGTGCGTGTGCTGCCTGATTGTCACTTGATCGTCACACCGCAAACCATAATCAACTTTGCAGCAATCCGCAAGCCACACAAAAAAGCGATCCGTATGTGGGACCGCCTTGTATTGTGTTATGCGCCGTGACTGCTGCGCGCGTTACTGCGCCCAGAACCGGAAATTGTTGAAGCCCTCGCTGATCATCCAGCGCGGCACGTCGAACGATCCGGCGATATCGTAGACCATCTCCCAGAACGCCTGATGGATCGGATCGACAAACCAGAACAGGAAGAAGACGATCATCAGCCCGCCGGAGAAGCCGATCACCGCGAGTTGGTGGCGCGTCTGCGGATCGAGGAACGGTTCAAGGATATGGAAGCCGTCCAGCGGTGGAATGGGCAACAGGTTGAACAGCACGGCGGAGATTTGCAGGATGATCAGGAAGGCCATCGTTGTCCAGATTGTCACGTCCTCAGCCAGCCCGGTATTGTCGCTTTCTTGCCCCAGAACGACTTTCCATCCAATCGCATCGACATCTACTACGCCTAGCAAAAACGGCAGCGCCAGCAGCAGCGCCAGCAGCAGGTTTGCGGCGGGTCCGGCAGCGGCGACGGCTGCGCCCCACCATTTGCTTTTCAGGCGGTGACGCTCGATATAGACCGCGCCGCCCGGCAGCCCGATGCCGCCCATCGCCAGAAAGAGCAGCGGCAGCCCGATGCTAACGAGTGGATGCATGTATTTCAGCGGATTGAAGGAGAGATAGCCTTTCTCCTTCACGGTGTGGTCTCCGCCGAGGTAGGCGACCAGCGCGTGCGCGAACTCGTGCAGCGTCAAAGAGAAAATCCACCCGATCAGCACGAACACGAACGTGAAGACCTCGTTGCCCGGCATCGCGATGACCATGTATGCGAACAGCGCGACCAACGCCCCGACGATCCACACCCAATTCGGGATCGCGCCGAGGCCGGGGATAGCCGAGTCGCCGGATGGTTTGCGTTTGCGCTGCTGCCGTGTGGGGACCAGGATAATCTCGTCAAGCTGCACATTGGCTTGACCCTGTGCCGCGTTGGGGCGCGGGCCGTGTCCGGGAACATGCGCCGGCGAGCCGGACGTGGCATGTTGGGGCGGAGCCTGATCACGCAAGAAGGCGTAGGCGTCCTCTAACGCGATACTGCTGGTCGCAAACGTGTCATGTACCGCGCCAGTTTCCTCGGTCATCAAGCTCAGCAGCAGATGTCCCACGTCCAGAGCGGCGTGGCCCGTTTCCTGCGCGATTTGCTGTGTGCGCTCCAGGGTTGCCGTCGCGCCGCGTGCATACCCTTTCAATTCGATGGGGGTGTCGCGCTCCATACCGACCGCCGCCGCGACCTGCTCGTAGAGCGTGAGCGTATCGACGTTGAAG
>CBEVZO010000654.1:0-2859 GCA_965554365.1 uncultured Anaerolineae bacterium | reverse complement strand
CGGCATGGGGAACAGATCAAGCGGGATCGCCGGCTGATTGACGGTGTAGGTCAGCGCGATGGGTTGCAGCGACCACTCTTTTTCTGCATCTGCGTCGCGGTGGATGGTGTTCGGTGCAGGCGCAGATTTCAGCATGTTAGGGTTCCTGCCCTGCGCGCCGAAAAAATAATCCAGGGCAACGAAGTTCATGCCTTGCGTGGCGTATTCCCTGATCAGCGGCTCCATATCTGGGGTGATGATGTGACCTTGCGCACGCAGTTCCGCTACCACATCATCCATCATCGCAGTTTCGATAAAGTCTCGTCGCTGGGGTCTCAAATCGTCGTAATACTGGTATGGCGGCCCGCCGTCACCGTGAATCATGATCGGAAACAGTTCGGAGCAGTACCTTTCCGGTGACATGCCCTGCACTTCAGTGATTGCCTGCAACAGCCGCAGCGACTGCGCTGAGGGAATCCACTCGATTTCTGGTGTCCCTGGCACAGGAATGATCCAACTGAACTGTTCCTCACCGCGATAGACCGGATTGAAGATGGCGGTCAGCGAGCCATCGGCGTGCATCTCGAACACCACGCGATGCGGATTCTCCACAATAGGCAAATCATACTGTGCCTGTGCGCCTGCGGTTGGCAGCAGACCTACTAGGATTCCCAACGCGAACACGAACCACCATTTTTTCATGTAAGTTTTCTTGCTACAGTTGAATTGCCCCCAAATATACTGCATCTTATCCTCGCTCCAGCGCTCGCGCCACTGTCCGCGCGTCCTGCGCATAAAAGTCGCGGTGGGGGATGGTGATCGTATTGTCGCTCATGCTGTTGTCCTTGTGCGGGAACCTGACGCCCCTGTACACTGCACCGTATTGTATTCTACTTCATTTCCCCCCGCTGATGAATTTAATTTCCCCCGCGCCTCCAATATCCCTTACAATGTAGAGGTAAGCGGAATCCACACGCTACGGAATCCACATCACACGGGAGCAGCCACCATGCCGGACACTCCGACCGGGACGGTCACTTTTCTGTTTACGGACATCCAGGGCAGCACACGCAAGTGGGAAATCGACGAAAATGCCATGCGTGAGGCGCTCATGCAGCACGACACGCTCATGCGCCAAACGATCACCGCGCACAATGGATACGTGTTCAAGACGGTGGGCGATGCGTTTTGTGCTGCGTTCAGCAATGCGCCGGACGCGCTCGCCGCTGCCGTTGTCGCGCAGCATGTCTTGCACGCCGCCACCTGGCCGGAATCCATCGCGCCAATACGCGTCCGCATGAGTATTCACACCGGGGCCGCTGATACGCGCGATGATGATTATTTCGGGCCGCCGCTGAACCGCGTCAACCGCATGATGGGCGCAGGGCACGGCGGACAGATTCTTCTCTCCACTGCCACCACCGGACTCGTGCGCGACCACCTGCCGGAAGACGTCACGTTGCGCGAGATGGGGCCGCGCCGCCTGCGTGACCTGACGCACCCGGAAATTATCTTTCAGGCCGTCGTCGCCGGGCTGCAAGACGAGTTCCCGCCGCTGAAAACGCTCGACATCCGCAACATGAATCTGCCCGTGCAGCCGACCGACCTGATCGGACGCGAGGGCGAGTTAGCCGCGATCAAGGCGCTGTTAGAAAAACACCGGCTGGTCACGCTGACCGGCCCCGGCGGGACCGGCAAAACACGACTGGGTCTGCAAGCCGCCGCCGAACTCGTGGACGTGTACACGGACGGCGTGTTTTTTGTGCGGCTGGCCCCGATCCGTGAGGCGACGTTGGTGATCGACACCATCGCCAGCACCCTCGGCGTGAAGGAAAATCCCGGCGAGGCACTGGTCGAAACACTCAAGGCGCATTTGCGCGATAAACGGGCGCTGCTGATGCTGGACAACTTCGAGCAGGTCGTCGCTGCCGGGCCGGATGTGGCGGACCTGCTGACCACCGCGCCGGTGCTGCGCCTGCTCGTGACCTCGCGTGAAGTGCTGCGCGTCTATGGCGAACGCGAGTATCGTGTGCCGCCGTTGGGCGTGCCGGACATCACCAAAGATGAACCGCTGCCGCACCTCGCGCAGTACGACGCCGTGCGGTTGTTTGTGCAGCGTGCGCAGGCGGTGCGCCACGACTTTCAACTCACCCAAACAAACGCACCCGCCATCGCGGCGATCTGCGCCCATCTCGACGGCCTACCGCTGGCGCTTGAGTTGGCGGCGGCCCGCGTGCGTATGTTCACGCCGGAGACGCTGTTGCAACGGTTGGGCGATCGGCTCGGCACATTGACCGGCGGCCCACGCGATCTCCCAGCGCGGCAGCAAACCTTACGCGGCGCGATTGACTGGAGCTACGACCTGTTGGACGCGGGCGAGCAATGCCTGTTTGCACGGCTGGGCATATTCGCCGGCGGTTGGACGCTCGCAGCGGCGGAGGCCGTATGCCATCTGGACAACGGCAATGCAAGCGGCAGCGTGGGCGGTGCTGCGAACAGCGATCCCGACTATCCGTCGCGCGATGTCCTCGGCGGGCTGGAGTCGCTGCTCAACAAATCGCTGATCCGCCAGGACACACAGCCCGACGGCACGGCGCGCTTCTGGATGCTGGCGACGCTCCGCGAATACGCGCTGGATCGTCTGGACGCGAGCGGGACAGCGGAAACTATCCACGCGCGGCACGCGGAGTACGTGTTGACGCAAACGGAGACGCTCACGGGCGAAATTTACCGCGCCGATGACCCGGAACTTGTCCTGCAACAGCTTGAGATCGAACACGACAATCTGCGGGCGGCGCTGGCGTGGGCGCTGGATCACGGGGCTGCTGAGCGTGTGCTGCACATGATCAAGGGATTGGAAGATTTCTGGATCGAACGCGC
>CBEVZO010000653.1:0-2863 GCA_965554365.1 uncultured Anaerolineae bacterium | reverse complement strand
CTCGCTGCGGTTGTCTGTGCCGAATGCCCTGTCCAGTGTGAGTTCTGTACCGATCAGGATGATAGTTGCTAATGCGAATGCGGTGATCAGTAGGCGCATTGCGCGTTGCGTCAGATTGAACTTCTGCTTGATCTCTTTGGTCGTTTCGGGCCACACGGCGATGACGCCGCCCGCACCCCAGATCAGCAGATAGATGACCGGCGTATCCTGCCCGAAAAAGCTGAGGACCAGCGCGGTAAGAAATGCCACGCCCACAAAAATCAGCGCCCGGACCAACACAAACCGCTGCACTTTGCCTACCAGCCAACGCAGATAGCGTCCGCTTTCGTACCCTTCAAGCTGGAAGAAACGTGCCAGTCGCCAGATGCGCAGGATCACGCCCGCGAGCCACAGAAAAATCAGGATTTGTCCCATCAGGCGGCTAGCTCCTGTCGCTGAAAAAATGATCAGTAATGCGTACAAACTGGTGCAGATGTTCGAGGTACGAGAAATGCCCCGCACTCTGAAACACGATTAGCGCCGCGTCGGGGATTAGTTGTTCTAGCTTGCGCCCCTGCCACAGCGGGGTGTCGGTATCCTGATCGCCCCAGATGAGTACGGTAGGAGCCTGCACACGGGTCGCAAACTCTGTGAGGTCCTGGTTGATCACTTGCAGGAAGGTCTCGCGCAATGCTCCGGCATTCAGATAATCCTCTGAGCCGAAGCGCTGATTGTACCGTGCGCGCAAACGCTCACTTACAGCCGTCATTCCCAATAGTTCTAGCGTGCCACGTATCATGCGTGCAGGCAGCATTCGGACGTGCTGACGCAGGGTCGGCGGGGTCCGCAGACCAGCCGCGTCCGCCAGCACCATCTTTTGCACGCGATCCGCGTAATCCGCCGCGAGAATCAAGCTGATGCGCCCGCCGAACGAGTGGCCCAGGATGTTGACCTGATTTAATCCATTGGCGTCGAGATACTGCACCACAAAACGCGTGTAATCTGCCACGCTCCAGGTGTCCGGCGGATGATCGGTTTTGCCGAAACCGGGCAGATCAAGCATATGCACCTGATACCCCAACGGCGCGAGTGCTTCGGCGACCGGCCAGAAGCTTTTGATCGCACCGCCCCACCCATGCAACGCCAGGATGGGCGTACCTTCGCCCAGCACACAGGTTCCCGTTTGCAGGCCACCAATATTTTGCATAACGACGACGGGTTCGGTCATCACTGCACCTCGATCTGTGCGCCGAGCGCGACGAGCTTCTGCACCACGTTTTCAAACGTGCGGTCGATCAACTGTGCATTGTCGATGGTCACGCTGCCGTTCGCGCATAGGGCCGCGCCAAGCAGTGCCAGTCCCGTGCGGACATCGGGCGTGTCGAGATATTCCGCACGCAACGGCGACGGTCCGACGACCAGCGCGCGGTGCGGATCGCATAGCACAATCTGTGCGCCCATCGCGGTGAGCTTGTCCACGAATAGCAGCCGGTTGGCGAACAGCTTCTCATGAATTAGCGTGGTTCCGCGTGACTGAGTGGCAATGACCGTTGCCATCGCCACAAGATCAGAGGGAAAACCGGGCCAGGGCGCGGTTTCGATGGGTACATCAAGGTTTTCTGCGCGGTGCGAGATGGTCAAGGTGTCGTGGGCGGGCACGAACAGGGAATCGTCGTTGAGATATAGGTTGACGCCCAGGCGTTTGAATACGCGCGTGATCAACTGCAAATGCTCCGGCACAACACCCTCAATCGTCAGCGAGCCGCGCGTGATCGCGCCGAGCGCCGCAACACTGGCGATCTCGATGTGATCGGGCGAGAGTTGTGCGGTGGCACGACGCAACTGATCCGTGCCGCGAATCCGCAGTACATTCGAGCCAATCCCCGCGACCTGTGCGCCCATTGCTTGCAGCAAGTGCAACACGTCCTGTACATGCGGCTCTGAGGCGGCGTTGTGGATCACGGTGTCGCCGCCGATACTGGCCGCCAACATGCTCACCAGGGCCGTCGCAGTGACGCTGGTTTGCAGCAGCAATACTTCGCGCCGTTCCCAAGGATCGATCTTGAAATCAATCACGTCGCCGGTCACACGCACGTCCGCGCCAAGATCGCGCAGCGCACTCAGGTGCGTGTGCAGGCGGCTGACCGGGAATGAGACTTCGAGCCGTGCATGACGCCGCCGCGCCAGGATCGGCGCGAGGAACAGCACGGTGCTGACTTGCTGCTCGGTCAAGTCGCGATCCAACGACCGTGTGTGCAATGTAGGCGTGTGCAGTGTGAGTGCGCTGTCGTCGCGCGTGATTTCGGTTCCTAGCGCACGCGCCGCGTCCAACATCAGCGCGATGCCCAGCGTGTCCGGCACGCCGTCCAGTGTGATCGGTGCGTCACTCAGCAATGCAGCTGCGATGAGTGCCAGCGCCGCGTTGCTGTTACCCGAAGGGTGAAACGTTCCGTTGAGGGGGTGGCCCCCGTGTACGATAATACGCATAAGTGCTATCTCCACATGGCTCCTGTGCGAGCCTGCCGCGTGATTATACCAGAGAGATCAGCGGCTCCAAGAGGCGGTTTGCCAACGCTGGGTGGAAATTTGTGATTTTTTGAGCTAATACGCTATGTTTTTAGGTAGATTTTATAGATTGGCGATATAACAATATGGGAAATGTGGTGTGCGTTTGTGTGTTTGTGTGTAGCGGCTATCACAAACCGGATATCGCTAGTTTTGAACATTAAGCATCATTGGTGAGGCGGCTTCAATTTGCCCTAAAAACAAACTATTGTATAGTAAGTGATGATACAAATGTGCTATTTGGAATCTGGCCCAGATAGATTTCGGGTAGTGGTGACACATTAACTGATGCAGGCCAAATTGTAGTGGTGCACGAACA
>CBEVZO010000652.1:0-2863 GCA_965554365.1 uncultured Anaerolineae bacterium | reverse complement strand
GAGACGTATCCCGACTGCACCGTTTCCGCATCCGAGCCGGGATCGGTCCCTGCATCGGGATTCTGCATATAGCCGGGGCGGCCTTTGCCGTCGAGATCATCGCGCGGCGTGGGCCGGGGAATAAAGTACGGTTGGCGTTCCAGGTGCGTCAATTTCCAGGGTGTGTCGGGCGTCGCATTGGCGGGCACATCGAGCTTCAACACGTCTATCTCGGCGGGACGATCTGCCGCCAACCAGCGCGCCGCGAACAGCCGCAGAAAGTGGATCGCTGCACTGAAATCGACCGAGTCGTCGTTGCTAAAATGCTGCGCCATCGTCGTTTGCAGCGACACCGCCAGCGCCGGAAAGCCATTCGAGGCCGCTTCCAGCGCCGCGCCGACCGTGCCGGACGCAGTGACGCCGGTTCCCACGTTCTCGCCATAGTTGATGCCTGCCACCACGAGGGCCGGGGGCCGATCCACGAGTTCGAGGAATCCGTGTTGCACCGCCTGCGCCGGTGAAGCATTCGCGGCGTAGGCGGGCCAACTTTGTCCGTTATAGCTAATTGTGCGTGCGGTGATCATGCCGTCGTTCGTCACCGGGAAGCTGCGTCCCATGCCGGATTGTTGCACGCTCGGTGCGCAAATCACCAGATCGCCTAGCGGATCAAGCGCCGCCGCTGCTGCCGCCAATCCTGGCGAGGCGATCCCATCATCGTTTACCAACAAAATCAGTGGTCGTGCAGTCACGTTGTGTCCTCATCCTCGTCGTTATCATGCAGCCGGTCTAACATCGCCGGCGAAATAAACAGCGCTAATTCGTCATCTTCTGTGCCAAACATATCATCATCCCACGCGGGGAAAGGATCGTCATAGTCCGCCCACACCGCGCGACCCTGTGTGATTTCGGCATTGGTCAGCAAGCAGGCGTTCAATTGCGCAGTGATTGCCGCGTGATCCATGTGTAGACCGATGAACACGAGTTCTTGCCGCCGGTCGCCGTGCGGGTCCTGCCACACAGCGCTGATCGTCGCGCGTTCCTCGGCATCGTCGGGCCAATCGTCGCGCGGCGTGTCCGCCCACCATGTGCCGACCAGATCGAGCGTCAATTCGTCGCCCGCCTGCGACCACAGGATCGTGTCCCCAGGCCGTGTCGCGAGCCACAGTGTGCCCTTCGAGCGCAGCACTGCATCCATGAGATCGCTCTGCACAAAGTCCGAGAGCCGCGCGGGGTGGAACGGTCTGCGTGCGCGGAACACAAAGCTGCTCACGCCATACTCGCCGATGTGTGCCTGCACGTCGTGTGCATGGCCGCCATGATCATGGTCGTGATCATGCGCATGATCGTGCTGCGCCGCATCGGTCCAGGTGGGGATCAGCGAGACGTAACCGAAGTCAAACGCGCCCGTGTTCAGGAGCGCCTCCATCGGGACTTGACCGCGCGTCGCCTTGAGGATGCGTGCGCGCCCATTCAGCCGCCGGAGGACGTGCTCCAACTGCCCAACTTGCGCCTCAGTCGCCAGATCGATTTTGTTAATGATGATCACGTCTGCGAATTCAACCTGCTCGATCAGCAGCGTCGCCAGCGGGATATCGCCATCTTCGTCAGCGTCTGTTGCATCGTCGCGCTGATAGGCGGTGTACTGTGTCATCCACTGCGCCGCGTCCGCCACCGTGACCGTAGTATCGAGCCGCGCGATGCTGCTCAACGCGCGACCGCCCGACTCGTCCGGCAGCGCGAACGTGGTCGCAATGGGCAGTGGTTCCGACATACCGCTGGCCTCGATCAGCAGATAGTCGAAGCGCCCTTCGCGCGCCAGATTGGCGACTTCGTGCAGCAGATCATCGCGCAGCGTGCAGCAGATGCAGCCGTTGGTCATCTCGACCAGGCGCTCGTCCACGCGGCTGAGTGCTGCGCCGCCCTGCACCAGTTGGGCGTCAATGTTGATTTCGCTCATGTCGTTGACGATCACGGCGACGCGCAGCCCCGCACGGTTATTGAGAATGTGATTCAAAACGGTGGTCTTGCCTGCGCCCAAAAAGCCGGACAAGACCGTGACGGGTAGTTGCTTGGTGAGTCCGTTGGTCATACTTGCTCTTTCACATTACGTGTGTAGGGGTGCGTTCGATCTTTGGTCGGCATCTGCCGCACCCAGGACGTATTGCCATACGTCCCTACGAAATTGATGTCATCAAGAGCGCTGCGTTTCTTCCCGCAGCCGTCGGGTGTTGGTTTGCAGCACAAACAGTGCAAAGGTCGGGTGATGCTGCACGCGATACAAAAACTCGGCTTTGTCGATCACGACCAACTTGCAGTCGGTTTTGGCAATCGCTGCTGCGCTGCGCGGTTCGCGGTCGATCACGGCCATTTCGCCAAAGATATCGCCTGGTTCCAGCGTGCGGATCAGCCGATCATTGTGCTTGATATCGACCTCGCCTGCCTGGATGCCGAACATCACGTCGCCCTCGTCGCCTTGCTGGAAAATGGTCTCGCCTGCGGCAACGTGTGTTGCGTTCTCGTCATGCGCAAAAAAGTTAATTTTCACGGCCATCGCGGATGCTTCCTCCCTCGCTATAGTCCGGGGCACGATGTGCGCGCCCGGCGTCGTTGCCCTAATTATAGCGGACCTGCCGGGCCGTGCTGGTGATCGCAGCACGGTTTATCCGCGATGATGTGTACCTGATCACCATCACGAATCAGCGCGATGCGGTCGCCAAAGGTCGCGGCGAGGTTGTCCGACGTGTAGATATCGGCGGGCGCACCAAATGCGATCATTTTCCCATTGTTGATCAGCATCAGTGTGTCATAGTGTGTCGCCGCCTGGACCAGGTTGTGCGTCGCGAGCAACACGGCGACACCTTCTTCGCGCAGCACATCCAACACC
>CBEVZO010000651.1:0-2868 GCA_965554365.1 uncultured Anaerolineae bacterium | reverse complement strand
CTCGTGCGCCCGCTTACTCGCTTCTGTTGCACTAAGTGCGGCTGTAGTACTAGACAAAACGGTCGTGGATACGAAAACGGGAGAGGTTTCAACGGTGCGTCGCTATGCCGTGACCAGCTTGACACCCCAACAAGCCGATGCCTCACGATTGCTTGCCTTGTGGCGCGGTCATTGGTCCATTGAGAATAGGTTGCATTATCCCCGTGATGTCTGGTTCCAGGAAGCTGCTTCGCGCATTCATGCAGGGGGCATTCCGGAGGTGATGGCGATCTGCCGCAATGCTATTCTCAAGCTGCTCCATGCGTGGGGCTATCCCAGTCTCAAATTCGCGCGTGAACGCTTGGCAGTCAACCCCAGTCAAGCGCTCGGCTTATTCGAACTTTCCGTTTGTGTTCCGTTAAAATGATTCAGCCCTATACGTGGTCTAAACTAGCATTGACGCCGTCTGAACCCACCGCTATAATACGAGCCTGAATGTCCTGGCGGGGCCAGGGCATTATTTTCATGATCTTTCAGCCAATTTTCCCCATTAGAGCACTGTGTTTAAACACACAGGAGCGCTGCTAATGGTGGCGAAGAGAAGATTGGAGCATTTTCTCAATGTATGCAGTAATTCGTACTGGTGGGCGTCAATATCGCGCAGAACCCGGTCAAGAAATTGATGTAGAGCGTTTGCCCTATGATGAGGGTGAAGCGTTTGAGATTTCCGATGTGTTGCTGGTTGCGCCCGACGAGGGTGAACCTGTGATCGGTCAGCCGGTTGTTGAAGGCGCTGTGGTTAAAGTCACCGTGATCTTACAAGGGCGCGGGCGCAAAATCTTCGTGTGGAAGTATAAGCCGAAAGAACGTTATCGCCGTCGCCGGGGACATCGTCAGTATTTCACGCGTTTGCGGATTGACGAAATCACAGTTTAAACCCTGAATAACAACAATCAGAGGAGTGCAGCATGGCGCACAAAAAAGGTGGCGGTTCGACCCGCAATGGTCGTGATAGCAATAGCAAGCGTCTGGGCGTCAAGAAATTTGGCGGCGAGTATGTGATTCCAGGAAACATTATCGTGCGGCAGCGTGGCACGAAGTTCCACACTGGCAAGAATGTTGGCATAGGGCGCGACCATACTATTTTCGCGACCATCGAAGGCTTCGTTTCGTTTGAGACGGTGAAGAAAAACCGCAAGCGCATCAGTGTGGTGTCGCTTGAGGAACTTGAAGCTATCGTTGGGCAAGAAGAAGCCGAAGCCGCGCGTTAACCTACTCCTAGGCTGAGGTGGTCTCGTAAGGCAGTCAATCTATCTATTTAGAGAGCCGTCACGCATCCCCCTGCAAACAGATCAGGGACCCGTGACAGGAGAGAACAACGCAATGAAAGAAGATATCCATCCCAAGTGGTTCCCTGAAGCCACAGTCGTTTGTGCCTGTGGCAACGAATGGGTGGTCGGTGCAACCGTGCCGGCAATTCGTACGGACGTGTGTTCCGCGTGCCATCCGTTCTTCACGGGTGAACAACGTATTGTGGACACCGAGGGTCAGGTGGACCGCTTCATGAAGCGTCTGCGGGTACGCGATCAGATAATCGCGGATACCGACTCACGCGAACTCGAACGTACGTCCCCCGATGTGCCGATTGCTGAGTTGGGTCTCGACACCCGCTACACCAACATCTATATCGATAACGGTATCGAGATGATTGGTGATCTGATGGCGCGCTTTGCAGAAGGCGGCGATCAGGCCATTCTGGATATTTCCGGCATTGGGCGTAAAGTGCTGGCGGATACCAAGAAGGCGTTGCGCGCGATGGGCTACGAGCTTCTTGAACCTGAGGAAGCATAGTCTCCAGCGGCGCGTGTTTCACGACAAGATTTAGGGCAGGGTGTAGAATAACCTGCCCTTTCTTTATGTTTCAGGAGAATGAGTGAGGGACGCGAACTATGAAACACCTTAGTGGGCGGGTTGAGGTTATTTGCGGTAGTATGTTTAGCGGCAAAACCGAGGAATTGATCCGGCGAGTGCGTCGTTTAATCATCGCTCGCCAGCAGGTGCAGGTTTTTAAGCCTGCCATTGATACCCGCTACTCGATCCAGCGCGTGACCTCGCATAACGGTCAGGATTTTGAGGCTTATGCGGTTGGGGGCGCGCAGGGTATTCTCGACCAGCTTGCCGATGACACCACGGTAGTCGCGATTGATGAAGCACAATTCTTTGATCCTGCCATCGCGCGTGTGGTCGAATTGCTATCGGCGCGCGGTATGCGTGTGATTGTTGCGGGGCTGGACATGGATTTTCGTGGGGAACCATTTGGCTCTATGCCGGTGTTGTTGAGTCGGGCGGACGACGTGCAAAAACTGCACGCGATTTGTATGGTATGTGGCGAAGATGCCAGCCGCACGCAGCGCTTGGTGGATGGTCAGCCTGCGCGTTACGATGATCCCGTGATCATGGTGGGCGCAGCCGAAGCCTATGAAGCTCGTTGTCGCAAGCATCATGATGTACCCGGTCACCCGATGTTCGAAGCATAGCCGGACTAAACAACTGCTTAATCATACACGATGATATGACACAAAGCGTGAACGCTCTGATAGAGGGCGCTCACGCTTTTTAGTATTCATGAGTGTGCTGTTCTATCGATGCCAATCACGCGCATAAAACGCCAGCCACGTGCGTATGCGCGGTTCCCAGAACATTTTATCGTGTCCGCCGGGCAGCATAGCATACTCGTGTGTGATGCCGTGTGTCGTAAGCGTGTGATGCAAATGCTGTATCTGATCGCACATGGTGTCACGATCCCCTGCGTCAAGCAAGATGCGCGGTTGAGTGGGTTCTGTTGCAAAAAAAACCGCGAGCGAGTACCCTCCTGACACGACGCGCGTG
>CBEVZO010000650.1:0-2869 GCA_965554365.1 uncultured Anaerolineae bacterium | reverse complement strand
AAAACCGAATTCGGCACAGAAGGCGCTCTGGGCACATGGGCACGAAGATTTTTGGCGTATTTTTCAATAAAGGAACAGGTTTGCAGGGTATTGTTAGGTAAACTAGATGGCTCTGACAGTGGTGAACGTGCCTATGTTGCAGTGTATTTCTTTGACGTGCTTCCCGATGTGGTAGACACACCTTACACGAGAATACTTTTCATTGCCGCGATTTCAAAGGCCGTTCGCGACGATGACCAAGAAGTAAAAGCTAGGCTTTTGCAATCCATACCGTCCTACCCGGAAGAATGGCGGGAAAAACTGAAAGAAAAACTCGAGGATTTGACCGATCCTGAAAACCCAGGAACGTATCTCCAAGACGGCTCTCCATTTTTAAGTGCGGATGTGCCATATGATTTACCATTCTAATATTGAGAGGGAGTTCAGATGCGACGTATTGCAGTCCTGACCAGTGGCGGCGATGCACCGGGCATGAACGCCGCGATCCGCGCGGTGGTACGCACGGGGATCGAGCAGGGATGGGAAGTGTTTGGAGTGGAGCATGGCTATCGCGGGTTGGTCGATGGCGATTTCAAGCTCATGGGGCCGCGCGACGTGGGCGGTATCATTCACCAGGGTGGCACGATCCTGGGCAGCGCGCGCTGTGAGGAGTTCAAGACGGATGAGGGGCAGCGCAAAGCGATCCGCGAGATGAACAAAGAAGGGATCGAGGCGCTGATCGTGATCGGTGGGAACGGCTCCCAGACCGGGGCCAACGAGTTGTATACGCAGGGGTTCCCGGTGGTGGGCGTGGCGTCTACGATTGACAATGACCTCGTGGGGTCGGAGATCACGTTGGGTGTGGACACGGCGTTGAACATCGCGCTAGAAGCAGTGGACCGGCTCAAGGTCACGGCGTCGTCGCACGAGCGCGCATTTCTGGTCGAGGTGATGGGGCGCAACTGCGGCTATCTGGCGCTGATGACGGGGATCGCGGGCGGCGCGGAAGGCGTGTGTCTGCCGGAATTTGAGACTGCGCCGGAGGCCGTCGCGGACCTGATCGAAGAGGCGTATGAGCGCGGCAAAGCGCACGCGATTATCGTCGTGGCCGAGGGTGCGAAGTACGGTGCGCCGGAGTTGGCGAAATACTTCAAGGAACACGGTGAGCATCTTGGCTTTGGGCTGCGCGTGACGCAGTTGGGTCATGTCCAGCGCGGCGGGATGCCGGGGGCGTTCGACCGGCTGCTCGGTACGCGGCTCGCGGCGAAAGCGGTGGAGCAGATCGCGTTGGGCGAGTTCGGCGTGTTGATGGGCCTGAACAAGGGCGCGATCACCGCCACGCCGTATGCTGAGGTCGTGGGCAAGACCAAGACGCTCGATCCCTGGCTGTTCGAGTTGGCGAAAAAGCTGGGGAACTGAGCGGCACAGCACACGGACGGTCTCACCCCTGCGCGAAAAACTTCGCGCGACCCTTGCCAGGGCGAGGGTCTTGTGCAAGGCACAGAGGGGTGAGGCCGCAGCACGCGCGCGTAAAATACCGTGCGCGGTTATTTTTGGCGGAACGCGCCCTGGATCAACTCCGGACTGAAGAAGTTGCCCTCGGTCTGCCCGGTGACGGCGTAGCGGTACACTGCCGCAACGTAGATGCCGTTCAGCGCGCTACCGATCAGGCCCAGCGTGGCGAACATCAGCACGACGAGGCCAATCCCCAGCACGATCACGGGCAGCGACCCGGTGAGGAATGCGAGCGCCAAAATTGGCAGAGCGACGACAAAGAACAGCACCAGGCCGATCAGGAACATCACCATGCCGATCCCGAAGTTGCCCGCGATCTGCTCACCCCACGTTTTCTTGAGCAGGCTGGAGCTACGTTTCACTGCGTCAATTGGGCTGACGCCTTCTACAACCAGCACCGGCACAACCAGATAAGTCGCAACGTTCCATGCCATTTCACCAAACCAGGCCACGACTTGTGCGAGCAGCCCGCCACGTTCGCGCAGCGCACGCAGCAGCATCCCGACGGTAGCGGCGATAATTGCGTAGCCCAGGATGTTGCTCACATGTTTCATCGCGATGTCGAAGCCGTCCTTGAGTGTGGGATCGCCGCCGTCGAGCCGGATCATGGCCGCGCCCACCAGCGCCGAGTTCGCGAAAATCACCACAAAATACATCACCACGTAAAACAGAAACGTCAGCACGTAGCCGAGCGCGCCCGGTTCGCCATTGTTGCTGAGATTCTCAAACACGCCGACCAGCGCCATCGGTACGGCGAAGACGATCATCACCAGGATCGTTGCGATAGAAGAGGCCAGCGGGAACAGGATTAACTCCTTGTCCGCGCGCAGCACGGCGAAACTGGCTTTTGCCAACTTCCAACTGTTTTGAAAACTCTGCCACATAACCCATACTCCTTGCACTCATAACCCATGCGTACACTACCTATTATAACGTGTACGGCGCGCATTCGTTGCCCGTGCGTGCTGACACTGGGCTGACATACCCGGTGTCAGGGAGTAACAGGCTGAATGTGTATTGTGTTGAGACGTGAAGACGGTTATGCTGTGTTTGCGTTTGATGGTGTGGTGTCAGAGGAGAAATGATGCGCTCAAAACGGATGATAATCCTGGGTATGGTGATCGTGCTGTTGCTGGCGGGATTGGCTCCCGCAGCGGCGCAAGATGGTGGCGCTGGCGGATTACAGACGGTGATGGTTCCTATGCCGGACGGCGTGCAGTTGGCGACGGATGTGTATTTGCCCGCCGGTGAAGGTCCCTGGCCGGTGTTGTTATTGCGCTCACCGTATGGGCGGCGCGATATGGCGGGCATGGCCGATGGTTTGATGGGGGCGGGCATTGCGGGCGTGTCGCAGGTGGTGCGCGGTCGGTTTGAC
>CBEVZO010000649.1:0-2871 GCA_965554365.1 uncultured Anaerolineae bacterium | reverse complement strand
GAGGGTTGTGGCCCCTACATCTGGCTCGCCACTGTAGAAGCAGCGCGCCACCTGCCCCGCGGCTGCAAGGACACCCCGTTACTGATAGATCGGAGCTATGCGCCCTGGAGTGCGTCGACGGTGGAGCAGGTGGCGATCTACGTGTCTGGGCTGCTGGCGCACACCGATACCGGGGTTAGCGGGCAGTATAACGCGCTATGGCAAGCCGATCTATTGGGACGGTGTCACAATGTCTAACAATGACGCGACAATCTACCTCTCCGGCACGCCAGGGACAAACGATGCTTGTGAGCTGTGGCGTATGCAGATGCAAATTCTCCGATCCGCTATGCGTGCCCCCAGGTTGGAAACCGTCGTACTGGTACTCAATGGCGTCATCTGGTTCCAAGAACCATCGCCTGTCACGCCCGAACCGGGCTAGGCGCTACAGCGCAGTAGAGAGGAGTCTGCCATGTTACAACGTCCGCGCATGTTTCGTGTGCTGTGTCTGTCTCAGGCATTGATCCTGGCAACGATGATCATGCTCGTGCTAATCGTCATTTCGAGCGACGATGATGAAGCGCCACCCACTCGAAACGGCCCGATCTTGTCGTCTCCAACCATGGGCCAAACCGAAGCAGCGTTTTTTGCTACCGGAACCGCGCTTGACACAATTCAGACCATGACCGCAGTACAAGTGCTAACGTCCACCCCCGAAGCTACCCTCACCCCGCCGCCCGACTGCGCATCGGTCCCGTTGTACGTGCAGCCCATCAGCGACGCCGCGACGGATGCAGAAGATGCATTGGTGCGCGCTGTACTCACACTGCTGGACTATCCCGACACTTACTACGGCGACCGCTACAATGCGCTCTGGCGGGCCAGACTGAACGCGCCGGAGATCAACTTCGTGCCTCCCCATCGCGCCGTCATCGGGCTGGTGGGCGACCTCGGCACAGACGACGCGTGCGAGATCTGGCGCATCTACGCACAATTCGTAGGTACTGCGTTGCAAATCGAGGGTGTCGAGACCGTGTGGGTGTGGATCAATTACGAGCGGCTGGAAACCCTGCTTCAGGATCCGTGACAACCGATTTGCGCCCAACCCTCTCTGCCCCGACAATAGAAGCAACAGTTGAATCGGATACTCCCCGCAGGGTGGGTTTTAGTACAGTTGATCAAGGAGGACACTATGTTGTCACGTTTTTGGCGCACAATCGCTGTGTGTGCGGCGCTGTTGATGGTTTTCGCTCCGATGGTGGATCGCGCACAGGTTGATCCGGTGGAAGCAGGTGGTTCGTGGAACGCGTGGCTCTACAACTACGACACGGGCGCACTGGTGCATGTTTTGCCCGATGGTGGCGCGATTACGCAGATGAATTTTCCCTTCCCGCCAGGACACACGCAGCCGCCGGGCATGATCACGTTCTCGCGGGATGGCACATTGGTCGCCGCGTGTCTGACAGACCCGCAGAACAACACGTCAGTCTACGTTTACGACACCGTCAATCATTTTTACTATGCGCAGTATTCGGCGGGGCCGGTACTGGGCTGCTCGCTGTCGCGCTACTCGTTCAGCGAGGACGGCTCGTTGCTGGTCTTCGGGCTGCTGAACCACTATGGTGATCCCGCTGATCCGCGCCCTGATTGGGAGTTAATTGTGCTGCAAATGGGCACAAACGTGATTCAGGCACAGCTGGACTCGAACTCGCCGCTGATGACAAGCCTGGGCCTCGACACGCGCGGACAACTGCCGTTTGTGTCCACGTTCCAGATGCCACAGGCTAATTATCCTGGTCTGGTGAGCTTCAAGCCGGTGCGCTGGGGCACAGAGGGCGCGTGCGAGTACGAAAGCATCGTCTGGAACCTGGGCCAGAATCAAGTATATATGGGGCAGAACGCAGGCAAGATGAACCTGGACCTGCTGTTGTCCAACGAGGAAGCCACCTGGGTGGACACCGAACCTACGCTGCCGCAGGGCGCGCTGATGGGGCCAGGCTGTACGCACAACGTGGTGATGTACTCTAACCGCGCCGGGGACCGGTACGCGCTGTATCACGACGGCACGATCCTCAGCAGCACGGCTTTTGTCAACGATGGACAGATGATCGCCTTCCGCAGCACGACGAACACATCCGCGCAGTGGTACGCTATCGACCGTAACGGTAACACGATTCCACTGCCCGCTAACGTCCAATCCTACGAGATGTGGGGTACGCTGTTCGGTTACGTGTATCTGAATTCCGGCGCACAGGGCGGCGCACCTGCGCTCTACAACGACCGCTTCGATCCCAATACAGGGCAAATCACGACTAACTTTGTCTGGGGCGGACAAGCGGGCGAATACTGGCGTATTGTGTACGTGAACGCGCTCAGCGGCGGCAACGGACTCCCGGCCTTCCCACCCATGCCCATCCTCGGCACGCCGATCCAAATAACGCCTCAGCCGGGACAGCAACCGGGACAATTGATTGCCGGAAACACCGCAATGGTCCACACCACCGAGGGCGATTTGCTGCGTATTCGCACCGGGGCGGGACTGGGCTTCCCCATCGCGTTCCAACTGGCCCCCGGCACGCTGGTCACGCTGCTAGAAGGCCCTGTGTCGGCCAATGATCTTGTCTGGTGGCGTATCCAGACGCCGGACGGACGCATCGGGTGGGCCGTTGAAGGTGTGCCGGATGCCAGCGCACCGGGCGGTTACATCCAGACGTTGCAGCCGGTCCAGTAACCTCACCCCCCGTGCCCCCGCGTGACCTGTATCACGCCCCGTCAAGCCGGAGAGGGGGAGTCGTGGCGCAAAAAGTCCCCTCTCCGCGTTGTGGAGGTCGTATGCGAATGCAGTTTAACTTTTAAATACGGTAACGGGTTTACAGGTTAGCCCCTCCCCTA
>CBEVZO010000648.1:0-2873 GCA_965554365.1 uncultured Anaerolineae bacterium | reverse complement strand
TGCGTTTGTTTGCGCAGCGCATCCAGGCATGTCGGTAGAAACTGTGCCCCGTTCCAGTTGGGGATTACGACCGACAGTAGCGGTGCATCAGACATCGGTGGGTGTCGCTTTCAACAGTCCCTCAGCGGCCAGAAAGGCAGCGAGTGCGTCTTGCCAGGGGCGCAAGGTGATCCCTAAACGTGCAGCAGCCAGATTGCGCAGCAGTGCGTATTCCGGCGGGCGCGAGGCACGAGGATACTCGGTCAGCGCGATAGGTTCAATGGCGGTGTCTGTGTAACCGGCCAAGTCGAGTATCTCGCGTGCAAAGGCATAGCGCGAGGCGTAGCCTTCATTGACCAGATGATAAATCCCGTACTGCTGCATGGTGATAAGCTGGATGATGGCAGCGGCGAGATCGTTGTTGTAGGTGGGGGAGCTAACTTCATTCGTCACCACACGCAAGGGCTGACCCGCCTGCGCGCGATCCAGTATCGCTTGAATGAAGTTGCGGCCTCCATGCGCAAACAACCACGACGTACGCACGATATAGTGGCGGCGTACCAGATCGCGCACGATCTGCTCCCCGACCCATTTGCTGTAACCATACGGATTGACGGGTGCGGTACAGTCGTATTCGAGATGTTCGCGGTATGTGCGTCCGGCGAAGACTTCATTGGTACTCACATAGACCAACGCCGCATCGTGTTGTTGACACGCGATCGCGATGTGCTGCGTGCCAAGGGCTTTTGTTTCAAGCGCCGCGTCGGGATGTTCCGCACAATGGTCAACGGCGTTCAGCGCGGCATATTGGATCACAAGCTGCGGTGTGGCGGTGTCAAATGCCTGCTGCACTGCCGCGCGATCTGTAATGTCTACGGTATCAATGTCGATGCCCGAGATGGTGTGGTCGCCTTGTGCGAGCAGGTTCATCAGTTGTTGCCCCAGACGACCCTGCGCGCCGGTGATGAGAATGTGCATACGTGCCCTTTTCTATACAGATGATGTCTGCGCTAAAACGGGGCGATTATAGCGAATTCGCAGACCAGCGTAAAACGACGTTTGCTGCACGCCAACGCGATGATGTAGCAAAATCACCAAACGGGACGGTTTCGCCTTAGGTTTTTTATTTATTTTTTATTAATTGAAGCGCTGATTGCTTGACATAGAATACAGGAATCGTTACAATTATGTCACTGACAATGAAAGATATTTAGGGTGAGCGCGCCAACATGCTCGCAAGATGAGCAGGGTGGCTTCGCTTTTTATTCTACCAATTCAGAAGGCCGTGATTGTGACTCAGTCCCAACCGCAACGGTATGTGAATCCCCGTGTGTTGAAGATTAATGTCGGGTTTTTGCTGGCTCAGAGCGCTGGATATCAGCGCGAAACAGAGTTGGACTTGCCCTGTGTGCGCGTGTCTGATGATGTGGACCTGGACTTTTTGCGCGGGATGTTGTGTTTGAGCCGTAATTCACGTCGTATTCTGGTACAGGGCACGTTGCACACACAAATTGTGACCGAGTGTGGGCGCTGCGTCAAACCGCTGTACTACCCCGTTGAACTTTCTCTCGAAGAGCTGTTCTCCTCTCCTCCATCTGCTGATACGGTGTATGCGGTAGATGAGGCTGGCAATCTAGATTTAGCCCCGCTGTTGCGCGAAGAAGCGATCCTGGCCGTACCGATGGGCGTCTTTTGTGGTCCTGATTGTGCGGGCCTGTGTCCCAAATGTGGTCAGAATCTGAATGAAGCGCAATGTGATTGTAAAGACGACGACATTGATCCGCGTTTAGCGATTCTGGCACAGTTCAATCAACGTAATCGTTCGAGCGACTGACAGAGAGAGGTGCGGCTGGGTGTCTTGGGCTGGCTCGCCTCGTGATCGATAAGGGGGACGTGGCTTTGAAGGACTTCAGGGATACTGATAGGCAAGCGCTCAGTGCGGCGTTGTTGAATGCGCTGCTGGAGAAAGCAGATAGCCAGGGGTTTTTAACTACTGATGACATTTTGGAAGTAATGCCCGACGCTGACGAGGCGATGGAACAGCTTGAGGAGGTGTTTTTGCATCTCCATGCTGCCGGGGTCGAGGTTTTTGGTGACAAGCCGGGCGATCTGGATAGTAGCAAGCTGAGCGAAGTATTTGACGATGATGACGACGACGATAGTACATTTGATTTAAGCGGCGTGTCGTCGGATGATACCGTCGGGTTATACCTCAAAGAAATGGCACGCGTGCCGTTATTGAGTACCGAAGAAGAAGTCGCTCTTGCTAAACGTTTGGAAGCGGGCAATGAGGCGCGTGCCGAGTTGACACTTCTCGACGATCAGGTGAGCGAGGAAGAAGGCCGGGGGTTAGAGGCCAAGGTTGAGGATGGCAAGGCCGCGCGCGATCATCTGATTAAGGCCAATACACGTTTGGTGGTGAGTATCGCCAAAAAATATATGGGACGCGGCGTGCATTTTCTGGACTTGATTCAGGAAGGCAACCTCGGTTTGATGAAAGCTGTCGAAAAGTTCGATTACACACGCGGCTATCGCTTTAGTACCTATGCGACATGGTGGATTCGCCAGACGATCACGCGTGCGATTGCAGACCAGGGCCGCACGATCCGTGTGCCGGTGCATATGTCCGACCGCATTCGGCGGCTGTATAAAACCGCACGCCAGCTTGAGCAAGAAAATGGGCGCAAGCCGACTCCCGAAGAAATCGCTGAACGCATGGACCTTGAGCCGCGCAAAGTGCAGTGGATGCTCAAAGTCAGTTGGCGTCCGATGAGCCTGGAACGTCCAGTGGGGGAAGAAGAAGACAGCGAACTCGGCAGCTTCATCGAGGATCTGACCACGCCTACCCCGACCCAAAGCGCGTATCAAAACTTGCTGCGCGAAAAGGTCGAAGA
>CBEVZO010000647.1:0-2876 GCA_965554365.1 uncultured Anaerolineae bacterium | reverse complement strand
CGTGTTGATCGCCGTGTTGGAACGCGTCCAGCATGTTGACGATGTTCGGGTGATCCAACTGCCCCAGCAAGCGCCCTTCGCGCCGGAAGCGTTCCAGGTGGATCGCCGCCCCGGTCGCGAGATCGGCTTTGAGCATCTTGATCGCGACACGGTCGCCGGTCTGCGTGTCCGTGCCGTGATAGACTTCGGCCATCCCGCCCCGGCCCAACAGATCACCCACCGCGTACCGTCCCTGGAGCAGCGTCATGCCGCACCTCCATGATTGCGTCTACTCTGGGATCATTGTAGACCATTTTGCCGGTTCGCGGATCGGCGCGCTACACTCAGACGCTCAACCGATGCTGTACTCGTGGAGCCACTACATGCAGTCCACCACATCCTCCCAACGTCACCCGCTGCTGCTCGCGATCTTTGTGCCCGTGTTTCTGTTCTCGGTCGGTAACGGCCTGATCGCACCACTGATGCCGCTGTATGTGGCGGATTTCGGCATCTCGTACACGGCGATTGGTCTGGTGTTGGCGGCCAGCGGGATCGGCACAATGATCGGCGATGTGCCCGCCGGGGTGCTGCTGCGGCGCTTCAGCATCAAGAGCGCCATGATCGCGGGGTTGGTGCTGTGGGGCGGCGCGATGACCACGCTATTCTGGGCCGGGACGATCTGGTGGGTGGTGATCGCGCAATTGCTCGGCGGCGTGGGACGCGCGCTGTTCATCGTCGCGTGGCACAACTATATCGCCGGGACCATCGAACTCGCGCGGCGCGGACGCGTCAACGCGCACATGGGCGGCATTTTCCGTTCGTCGTGGTTCATCGGTCCGGCGCTGGGCGGCGCGGTCGCGGAACTTTACACGCGTGAGGCGGTATTTCTGCTCGTGGGCGTGATCTGTGTGGCGTCGCTGGCGTTTGTGATCCGCTTCACCCGCCCGGAACGCACCGCCGCGCCACACGGATCGGCGGGGCTGGGCCATATGGGACGCGGGCTGATCCGCACGTTCCGCAGCAATGCGCGCATCCTCGCGGCGGCGGGTACGGGGCAAATGCTCACCGCGATTGTGCGTGTCGGGCGCGGCACGATTCTCCCGCTCTACGGCGCGGATGTGCTGGGCCTCTCGGATGGGCGCATCGGCCTGATCATCAGTCTCGCGGCGGGCATGGACCTGCTGATCTTCCCCACCGCCGGGTTCCTGATGGACCGTTACGGGCGCAAGTACGCCATCGTGCCGAGCTTCATCATCCAGGGCATCGGCATGGCGCTGATCCCGCTGACGGGCAGCTTCGCGGGGCTGGCGGCAGTCGGGATGTTCATCGGCATGGGCAACGGGTTCAGCGCGGGCACGATGCTCACACTCGGCGCGGACCTTGCGCCGGATGACGCGCGCGGGGATTTTATCGGGCTGTGGCATCTGCTCGGCGATCTGGGCTTTGCGGGCGGGCCGTTGGTCGTGGGGACCGTCGCGGATATCATCGCGCTGCCGACGGCGGCATTCGCGTTGATGTTGGCGGGCTTTAGCGCGGCGTTTGTCTTTGGACGCTTCGTGCCGGAGACACTCAAGAAGCCTGAGCAGACGGTCGCGGCGTCAGCAGGAAAGTGAAAAGCGAATGGGACACGGATGCACACGGATCAAGAGCAGGAAAAGCAAAAACTAAAAGGGACGCAGATGAACGCGGATCAAGGGCAGAAAATGTTCATTCATCCAATTTAGATAATGAATCGACGGGGCTGTAATATCCGTGCTGCTTCATCTCTGCCAACAACGCGTCTGCCTGCTCCAGAGTCAACACGCCTGCATCCACCAGATTCACCAGCGCGCCGAGAGTGCCAGATACAATCACACCTGCGGCGTGGGCTTTGCTGCGAGCATCGCGATCATCCGTCAGCACGATTCCACCACGTACCAACGCGATAGCGATACATGCTGCTTCTCCCGCACCGAGCGATTGCCGCAATGCATCGAAATGCATCGTTTCCTCGGTCGTCAATTCGACAACTTCCAGCCAATCCCACTCATGGTGCGGCACACGCCCGGATTGTTCTCCCTCGGTGAGTTCGTCCATGACAGCACACGGCGCAGCCAGGTTGTCAAACGCCTGTTGGAGTAAATCGGGTCGCTTGGCAAACGCAAAGTTGCTCAGCACAGTATTATCAACCAGCACAAACGTCACGAGGCCGCGTCCCGGTGTTGGCGTGCTGCGCGGACCTCGTCGCGGGCATCGTCGATTGACTCCGGTCCCTGGCGCAGTGGCACACCCAAACGCTCGAACCGCGCCATGAGATCAAAACGCGAGATCTCCAACACTTCAGCCGCTTTGCTCAGGCTGATTTCCGCGTCCAGATAGGCGTGGACCGTGCGATCCAGCACATCGAGATCGTGTACTCCCGCCGCGACATCGCGCGTCGCATAGGTCACTAACGCACGCAAGACACGATAGTCCCATGCATCGAGCAACACAATCTGGTCTTCGCCGTAGCTACGCACGGTGATGTGCGCGCCACGTTTCACCTGCTCGACAATGTCGCGCGTGTTGCGTGCCAAGTCCGTTTTTGAGATCGTGACAGTCATGTGAGGTTGCCTCGTCTACACAATCCGCTATACATACTTTACGCAAAGTGCGTAGATTTTGCAAGGCCTATGGGGAAATGAAAAGCGCATGGGGCACGGATGCACACAGATGTACACAGATTAAAAGCAGGAAAAGCAAAAACGAATTGGGACGCAGATGAACGCAGGGTAGGACTACAAAATAACGTGATTGGCGCATGTTAGCCCCTATCCCCCCCCCCACCCCCCTTTCCCCGCAGGCGGAGAAAGAGGGGAGCAAGCACGCAGTTGAGCCCCTCTCCGCTTGCGGAGGGGGCGCGAACAAGTTCGCGTTGG
>CBEVZO010000646.1:0-2880 GCA_965554365.1 uncultured Anaerolineae bacterium | reverse complement strand
ACTAAAAATCCCTGGCTCGCACTGGTTCACTGCAGCAGAGTATGGTATTATTTTGGCGTCAAAGTATCTCGCAAGAGGGCGGCGCAGCAACGCGCATCGTCCAGCGCGAAGGAGCGAACCAATGGGTGCAAAAACATTCGTCGTCACACATGAGACGTGGGAAGAAGAAGTGCTGAAGTCGGACAAGCCGGTACTGATCGATTTCTGGGCCGAGTGGTGTGGACCGTGTAAGATGATCGCGCCGCTGGTGAGCCAACTCGCGGAAAAGTACGACGGCCAACTGCGCGTAGGCAAAGTAGACGCCGACGAAAATCAGGAACTCCTGATGAGCTACGGCATTATGGGCATCCCCACGCTGATGGTGTTCAAGGGTGGCGAGATTGTCGAGCGCATCGTGGGCTACATGCCCCTGCCCGCGCTGGATGCGAAGATCAGGGTGCATCTCGACTGAGTGCGCTGCGCTGTATCAGCATAGCAACCAGAACGCCTCCCTGCACAGAGAGGCGTTTTTCGCTATGCCATGTCATGACGTAGTCGCACACCGTCACGCAACCATGAACTCCCCGCCCCGGTAGAACAATTCACCGTCGATCCAGATTTCGCCGCCGTCCTGCATCCCATGCACCATGTCCCAATGGATCACGCTCTGATTCGTGCCGCCGACCTCCGGGTAGCTGTTGCCCAGCGCCATGTGGATCGTGCCGCCGATCTTCTCATCGAACAACGTATCGCCCGTGAAGCGCTGAATCCCCATGTTGGTCCCGATCGCAAACTCGCCCAACCGCCGCGCGCCCGCATCAATGTCCAACTGCGCCTGCAAAAACGCGTCGCCTTTGCGCGCGGACGCCGCAACCACGACGCCGTCCTCAAACGTCAGCGACACGCCCGTGAGTTCGCGCCCCTGGTACACGGTCGGATAATTGAAGTCCACGCGCCCGTTCACCGAGTCCTCAACCGGGGACGCGTAGATTTCACCATCCGGGAAATTAACCACACCGTGCGCGCTGCCCCAGGGCCGATCCGCGAACGAGAATGATAGCTCGATGCCCGGCCCCTTGACCTCGCAGCGCTGTTTGCCCTTAAACCACGCCACCAACGCCAGTTGGCGCTCGCGGAACGCTTCCCAGTGCGTCACCGGGTCGGGCTGATCCAGCGCGCACGCCTGATAAACGAACTCGGTATAGGCCAGGATGCCCATTTCGGCTTGCTGCGCGGAGGCTTCGGTCGGCCACGCGCAAACGTTCCAGCGCAGCGATTGCGCCGCATAGCGTTTCCAGAACAATTCGCGGATCGTGCGTCGCGACCCTTGAAAGCGTGTCAACTTCGCCGGGTCGGTGGCGTTGAGGCTGCGCGTGTTGTGTGGCGCGTGGATGCCGATCTGCACGTCGATCTGCTCAACCGCCGCTTTCAGCACGGGATTCACGTACTCAAGCTGTGCGTCATCCGCGAACGTGATGAAGCGCTCGAACTGCCCCGTGAACTGCGGCACGATGTAGGGATGTCCGCCCGCGCGCAATATCGCGTCGTGCAATTCCAGCGCCAACGGCTCCGCCACAACCGGCGTAAGGATCAGCACCAATTGGTCCGGCTGGATCGGCACGCAGTAGGTGGTGATGACGTGGGCCATGCGGGAGGCGAGGTCTTCGTACATGAGGGCTGCTCCTGGCACTGAGTGATCCGCGATGTGGTGCAAATCTGTGCTGCGCTGCGTGTTAATCTGATTGTACAGTGTCCTGTGGGCTGTGCCAGTTTCGCACGCGAAAAGCTCCGGTGAGTTGTCGCGACGCCGTCTTTCGCTATACTATTAGGATGCGCAGTAACCCAACCCGACACCACAGGAGCAAGACATGGGCCACGTTTTCATCAGCTATAGCCACGACGACAGCGCCTACGCGATTCAGCTCGTCCATGCGTTGCAAGTGGCGGGCTTTGAGGTGTGGTTTGACGAACAGATCGAATATGGTGACGCGTGGTGGCCGGTGATTGAGCAAGCGATTCAAGAATGTGACGCGATTATCGCCCTGATGTCACCGGCAGGAAAAAAATCCCGCTGGGTGCAGTGCGAAATCATGCTCGCTGTTGAACTCCACAAACCGTCGTTTCCGGTGCTGCTCGCGGGTGAACGTTGGGCGTTATATGTCACTACACAGTACGCGGATATGCGCGGGGGAGAGATGCCTGATGATGATTTTTTGGCGCGGCTGGCACAGGTCGCATCACGCGTCACGCCGCCCACACCCGACTCAGCACCAGATACGCCGCTTGAGGCGATCACCGATGCGCTTGAAGCACTCACCGCCCGCTTCATTGAGGACACCATTGCCCTACATAGCCAGGAAGGTCGCGCCGCCGAGCAAATGGGTGACATTGGGCGCTGTTTTGTGCAAATCAGGGCAGATAACACGCCCACGTCCGACGAAACTCCAGGTTTCTTGGCCTTACAGAGCTTGCGCATGATGACGCAGATGTCATTGCACATCCTGGCGGGTGAAAAATATCTGATCCCTGTCTTTGCCGCGCGGGCCTGGGTAGATATCAAAAAACGGCACAATGATCCACCCATTCCGATCTTTCGCGTATGGCCGGGTCATGCCCTCACGCCGCCATCCAGAGCCGTGCTGCGCGAACTGGCACACGAAATAATCGACGCGCACCGCATCCTGGGGATCGATGCAGCGGACATCGACATCCGCCGCTAACCATGCCGGTTGGCATTACTCCACCACAAACTCCCCGTTCTCGTAGAACAGATCGCCATCCACCGTGATCGTGCTGCCGTCGCGCATATTGTGGATCATGTCCCAGTGCAGCGTACTCTGATTCGTGCCGCCCACCTTCGGATACGCGTTGCCGACCGCCATGTGGATCGTGCCGCCCATC
>CBEVZO010000645.1:0-2880 GCA_965554365.1 uncultured Anaerolineae bacterium | reverse complement strand
CCAAATCCCCCTTGTTAAGGCGCTGATGTAAGCGCCAGGGGGGCTTCCTGTGCGGTTTGCTCCCCCTTTCCGCACGTGGGCCGGGGGGTGGGTTTTCAAACAGTTTTTTTTGTCATTCTGCTACGGGCTGATACTCCAATACGTTTTCACAGGTCCACGCGCCGGATTCGGCTGCCGCGACCCATAGCTCAAAATCCGCGCCCCCTAGCTCACGCGCTGCCGCAAAATCAGCATCGGCATGGGCGGTATCCAACTGCGTCCGGTACATCTGCGCGCGCATGACGTGTGCGGCGGGGAAGTCGCCGAATCTGATCGCCTGGCTGTACGCTTCAAGCGCTGCTTCCGCGTCGTCCAGATTGCAATACGCGACGCCCTGCATGAAGTAGATGTCGCTCAGCGCCAACACATCCTCGTCCACCAGTGCTGCGCCGAGGTCAAGGTCTACTTGCGTGCCGAATATCACGTCCAGCACCGCCGTGATTGACTGCTCCACGTCGCCGTACTGCCCCAGGATTATATTCGTGCCCGCCTCGAAGTACAGCCCGGTGATATTGCCGTCCTCGTCGTTGCCGCCATATACCACCTCAATAGCGCGGTTGGTCAGGTCCGGGTCGGGGAACTCGGTTAGGATGATCTCGGCGTAAGTCTGCGCGGCGGCGATGTCGTTCTGGCGCAGCGCGATGAACATCGCCGTGACATAGGGCAGATTTGCTTCGGGCTGGTTGGCGAATGAGTCCTCTAGCGCCGCTTGTGCGGCATCCAGATCGCCCAGACCGTTGTAGTACACCATCCCGAGCAAGAAACGTACAAACCAGTCGTCTGGACGGAGTTCGACCATTGTGAGATACGTTTCTTGCGCTGCATCATACGACTCAAACTCCACCGCATACATCGGCATGGTCCACAGTTCCGGTCCCAGTCGCGTGGCAGTCTCGATGTCGGCGGTGAATCCATCGACATCGCCCGCGCGCAGGTGCGTCATACTGCGGAAGGCGTAGAGCAGCGCGTTGCCTCCGGCGTGTGCAATCGCTTCGTCGAACAGGTCAATCGCGGCGGGGGTGTCGCCGAAGTAGTGTTGCATCGCGCGGTGGGTGTACGCGGCGGTGCTGCTGCCCTGGATTTCGCCAGGAGTCACGTCCAGCGTATCCAGGATCAGCATGTTCAGCGTCCACTGGTATTCGTCGCCATCGGCCAGCGCCAACAGCGCCAGCACGCCCGCAACTTCCTGCGCGACAGATTGGCGGCGCTCGGTGGTCAAGTGTACGCGTACATTCGTCACTTGCTCGATTATGTCGCGCTCAAAGGTGTTATAGGGGAAGGCATCCAATGTCCCTGGCGTGATCATCAACTCGATCACGTCCGTGCCGTAGTTACCCCAGACGACCACCGTCGCGCCGACTTCTTCCGCGACCGCTGCGGCTTCATCCTCCGACATGATCACTGCCGGATAGGCGCGCACGGCGACCTGCGAATAGGGTATTTCGTCTTCAATGCGTCGCTCAAGATCGTCTAGCACAAACCGGGCCACATCGCGTGTTTCAACCCCGGCCAGCGGTTCGAATGCTGCCACGAGCACCATATAGGGTTCATCTAGCGATACCGGTTCGACTGCCGCCGCTGGTGTTCCCGGTTCCGGGGCTGCGCTCGCGAGGTTCGTCATCGGGCCATCCGGCGCTAAGAAATTGGCACATGTCAGTTCGCCCGCCTCCACCGCGTTGACAAACGGCCCGTAGACGCCCGCCTGCGGGCTGTCTGCGATGATCTCCAGGTCCGCCTCTGCGCCAGCAGCATCACCGAGCGCGAAACGTTCCGCTCCGCGCAGCAAGTACAGCAGCATGAACGTGGGGGCTTGTTCCAGCGCGGTCGTGAAGGCGGCTTCGGCCTCTTCGTGATCGCCCAGTGCGCAGTAGGAAATTGCCTGGATGACGTACAGATCGGTGTCTTGAGGGAATTGTTCCACGCCCACCTGAGTGGTCTCGATCACCACTTCGTGCCGCCCCAACGTCTGATTGACGAATGCTGACAGCGTTACGCTATAAGGACTGAGATTGGAGTTGCCAAAGGTAGCCGCGATCAAACGGTCCAAAAAGCTCGGATCAGGGAACTCGGTCACAATCATGTCGATCAACGCGCCCGCGTCTTGCAACCGCCCCTCGTGCAGCGCCAGCAGTGCAGCGTAGATGTAGGGGAAGTTTGTCGGGGGATCAAGCGCCATCGAGGCTTCGAGGTCGGCGCGCGCGAGTGGTAATGCTTGAGGCGCTGCGCGGCCCGCGTTATAGTAAATCGATCCCCGGAAGAACAGCGGGAACCAATCGTCGGGGCGTGCGGCGATGATCTCGTCGAAGATCGCGAGTACAGTTTCGTCTTCTACCAACGCCGCTTCAAAGAGCAGGGGCATCGTCCACCCAGCCGGGCCAAGTCGTTTGGCGGTGTCGATATCGCGCATGGCTGCGTCGATCTGGCCCAGGCGTTGATTGATCACGCTGCTATACACGTAGAGGAGGGCGTTGCCAGGATCAAGCGCTATTGCTGTTTGTATAACCTGCGCGCCTTCCTCTGCGTTGCTTGCGGTAAAATGGCGCTGGGTGTGTGCGGACACCCCGGAGCCGACGATCGTGGCATGTTGCACGTCGATCACGTCAGCAATCGCACTGATGCGCATCATCTCGAACCCGTTGGCGTCGGCATTATGCAGTACACTTAACACCGTCAGCACGTTGTACGCCGCCGATGTGGTACGCTCGTTGGTCATGCGGATGCGCACATTCGCCATGCGTTCCAGGTCTTCGCGCTCGAAGCCATTGTAAGGGAACGGGTCCAGCGACCCGATCTGCACCTCAAGTTCGATCAAGTCGGCGGTGTAGTTGCCCCAGACGATCA
>CBEVZO010000644.1:0-2896 GCA_965554365.1 uncultured Anaerolineae bacterium | reverse complement strand
GCTGATCTTTTACGAACTCCTGCGTCCCGGCGGCCTGTTGCTGATCGGAATGCGCGATTTCGAACCGCTGTTAGAAGACCGTCCGCGCTTCTGGCCGGGCCGCGTCCACGACGAACCGGAGGAACAGATCATCACCTTCGACGTGTGGGATTGGGACGACGGCCCGCCGCTTACGGTCACGCTGAACTCGTTCATCGTGCGCGGACAGGGTGAAGCGTATCGTGTGACCAAACGCCCGGTCGTCTTCCGCGCCCTAACTGCTGAAGAAGTCGAGATCGTGCTGTCAGAGCTAGGATTCGAGAATTTCCAGGCCCAGCGCGACCGCTGGGAACTGCTCATGACCGCCACAAAACCGGCGTAAAACACGCTGTAATCGCACCATAGCATCATTATGGGAGGGAGGTGATCGGACGTGTCACTAGTTGATCAGAGCGACGTTGCCATAAGCACATCAATTACCGGATTCGCCAGGGCCGCGATCACCGCGCACCCGTGACACCAAACAAGCATCGTAATCAACATAAACGAGGAAAAGATCGCATATGACCAACCAAATGCCCAAGACGTTCGACTTCGCTGAAGCCGAATCTCGCATTTATGCCTGGTGGGAAGACAACGGCTGGTTCAAGCCGGAAGTCCACCCCGACGGCGAGCCTTTCGTGATCAGCATTCCACCGCCCAACGTGACCGGCGCACTGCACAACGGTCACGCCATGTTTGTCAGCATGGAAGACCTGATGATCCGCTACGAACGGATGCGCGGCAAAGCGGCGTTGTGGGTTCCCGGCTCGGATCACGCAGGGATCGCCACGCAGTTGCTCGTGGAACGCGCGCTGATCGAAGAAGGCACGAGCCGCGAGGAAGTAGGGCGCGCAGAATTCCTGCGCCGTACCTGGCAGTGGAAAGCCGAAAAAGGCGGGCGCATCGTGCAGCAATTGCGCGCGCTGGGCGCGAGCTGTGACTGGGACCGCGAACGGTTCACGCTGGATAAGGGCCTCTCCCGCGCCGTGCGCGAAGCCTTTGTGCGCCTGTGGGAAGCAGGGCTAATCTATCGCGGGCCACGCCTGATCAACTGGTCCCCCGGCTTACAAACCGCCGTCAGCAATCTGGAAGTGGAACGCGAAGAAGAAGTGGGTCACCTGTACTACTTCAACTACCCGCTGGAAAACGGCGGCAGCATCCCGGTCGCCACCACGCGCCCCGAAACCATCCTGGGCGATACGGCAGTGGCCGTGCATCCCGAAGACGAGCGCTACAAGGACTACATCGGCACCTATGCGCTCGTGCCTATGCTCAACCGGCGCATCCCCGTCATCGGCGACGACTACGTGGACCGTGAGTTCGGGACCGGCGCGCTGAAAATCACACCCGGCCACGATCCCAACGACTACGAGATCGGGCAGCGCCACAACCTGGACTTGATCAACATCATGCACCGTGACGCCACGCTCAACGAGAACGCGGGAGCTTACGAGGGTATGGATCGTTTCGAGGCGCGCAAGACACTGTGGGCCGACATGGAAGCGGCAGGCATGACAATCAAGACCGCAGCGCACACACACGTGGTGCCCCGGTCGCAGCGCGGCGGCGAAGTGATCGAACCGCTGGTAAGTACGCAGTGGTTCGTGACCATCCAGCCGCTGGCCGACAAAGCCATTGAAGCCGTGCGTGACGGGCGCATCACCATCGTGCCCGAACACTTCACGCGCGTGTACTATAACTGGCTGGAGAACATTCAGGACTGGTGCATCAGCCGTCAACTCTGGTGGGGTCACCGTATCCCGGCATGGCACTGCGAGGCCTGCGGCAAGATCACCGTGACGCGCGAAGACCCGACGGCATGCGCGCACTGTGGCAGCGCCGACCTCGTGCAAGACCCCGATGTGCTGGATACGTGGTTTAGCTCCGCGCTATGGCCGTTCAGCACGCTTGGCTGGCCGGACGACACAGACGATCTCGCGCGCTACTATTCGACCAGCATCATGGAAACCGGCTACGACATCCTGTTCTTCTGGGTGGCGCGTATGATCATGTCCGGGCTGTGGTTCACAGACGAGATTCCGTTCCACACGGTGTATCTGCACGGCCTTGTCAGAGATGAGCATGGCAAGAAAATGAGCAAGACCACCGGCAACGTAATCGACCCGCTCATCATCGTGAACGAGTACGGCACGGACGCGCTGCGCTTCACGTTGCTGACCGGCAGTTCACCCGGCAACGACATGAATCTTGCCGAAAGCCGTATCGAACACAGCCGCAACTTCGGCAACAAGCTGTGGCAGATGTCGCGCTTCACGCACACCAATCTGGAAGGCTATGCGCCGCGCCCAAAACCAAACTATGATGCGCTCGATCTGCCAAGCCGCTGGATCATCAGCCGCCTGCACGGTCTGATCGCCAATGTGCAACGCCTGTTTGATACGTTCCAGTACGGCGAGGCGGGCCGCCAGATGCTCGAATTCCTGTGGAACGAGTTTGCCGACTGGTATGTCGAGAGCAGCAAAAACGCGCTCTACGGCGACGATCCCGCCGCGCGCGAGGCCACGCTCGACGTGTTGACCTACGTCATCACCACCAGCCTGCGCCTGCTGCACCCGTACATTCCGTACATCACCGAGGAAATCTGGGGCTACATGCCGAACACTACTGGCCCGCTGATCCTCGCGCAGTGGCCGGAAGCCAATCCCGACTGGATCGACGAGCGCGCCGAAAGCGAGTTCGCGATCCTGATCGACCTCGTGCGGGGCATCCGCAACGCCCGCGCTGAATATAGCGTCGAGCCGAGCCGCCGCATCAGCGCTGTCGTGGACGCAGACGAACACCGCGCCCTGATCGACAAACATCGCGCGATTTTCTCGCGGCTGTGCAACGTAGAGACGATCACCCTGCTCACGGC
>CBEVZO010000643.1:0-2900 GCA_965554365.1 uncultured Anaerolineae bacterium | reverse complement strand
TCCGGCTGTTGGCCCAGACCGACGAAATCGAGCATTTCACCGCCGCTGATCTGGATCGGGTCGCCCACTTCGAGCGTGTGATAGTCCGCGAATGCGTAATCCACCACCACCGTGTTTATGCCAGCGTCATCAGCAGTCAGCGTGCGCCCATTGTCGTCATCAACGTACAGTTGATTGATATAGGGGCCGCCATCGTGCAGATCAACGCTAACGAGCAAGCCCTCAACGAGAATCACCTCGTCCTCAGTGGACGCATCGACCAATGTTGAGGCGGTCAGACGCGGTTCCAGCGCCGTCACACCCTCAATGTCAGTTAATGCGGCTTCCAGCGCTGCCTCATCAACATAGCTGCCATTGGCAAGTTCAAGCCGCAGGTCATACATATTGAGCCGCGCATAACTCTCATCTAGCGAATCGATGCGCCATGTCTCCTGTCCACCCAACCCCGCGTATACACCTGTACCGAGCGCGATAATCATCGCAATCGCGATCACTTGCAGCCAGCGCGCGCGCAGATCGCGCCACGACCAGCGTAACCAGAGTCTCCAATTCGACATGATGATCCCCTTACCATTGCAGGTCGGCAATCGCCGCCCGTCCACCGCGCGGTTCGCCATCACTGACGACCTGACCGCTGCTTAACTCAATCACACGGTGCGCAATCCGTGAAATTTCACGGTTGTGCGTCACGACCAGCACTGTTTTGCCGCTATCGGCCTGCTGCTGAAGCAGTTCAAGAATCTGAATGCCCGTGCGGAAATCCAACTCGCCGGTCGGCTCGTCTGCCAACAGCACCGGGTTGCCAGTCGCCAGCGCACGCGCAATCGCCACACGCTGCTGCTCACCGCCAGAGAGTTCGTGCGGGAAGTGGCCCACGCGCTCACCCAGCCCTACATCAGTCAGCACCTCGATGGCGCGCTGCGCGCTGCGCGGCGTGTTCGACATATCCAGCACAAACTGCACGTTCTCCAGTGCGGTTAGGCTGGGGAACAGGTTAAACGTCTGGAAGATAAAACTCACCGTTTCGCGGCGGAACCGGAAGCGATTCGCATTGCGACGGCCTAACAGGTTCCCGCCGTTGATATGCACTTCGCCCTCACTCGGCACGTCCAGCGCTCCGATCAGATTCAGCAACGTAGTCTTGCCACTACCCGATGGACCGAGTACCACGACAAATTCGCCTTTGTCCACCGTGAGCGACACGCGATCCAACGCGGTGACGCGCACATCCCCCATCTGGTACCACTTAGAGACATTGTCCAACCTGATCATGATGCGTCCTTTCTTCGCGCTGCCGTCAAACGGTCTCTCCGTTCGCAGCCGCATACGGTTATTGCCTGATGACTATGTATCAAGCGTAGACCAGTTACTTAAATCCTCACCCCCTAATTTTTAGGGGCTTCTAAATATAATATTAGTCTCGCTTAATTATTGAGCACAGCCCGGCAAGGCACACAATTCAACGATAGTAGTTCTATTATAAACCACTATCACGATATCGGAAATAGCCACTTGGTGCCACCTCCAGTTTTTAGGGACTTCTAATGGTGGTCGCGCAGCATTACAGTTAGAATCTCCAACAATGACGACCTGATGAGGGCACACGCCACATGTATGAACTGCCGCTTTTTCCGCTGAACACGGTCCTGTTTCCCAACACGCCCATTGCGCTCCATATCTTCGAGCCACGCTACCGGCTGATGCTAGAACAGTGTATCGCAACCAGCGCGCCGTTTGGTGTGGTCTTGATCCAGCAGGGACAAGAGGCGCTTGACTCTTTGCCAGAACCACATGCGATTGGCTGCACGGCACATGTGACGCAGGTCGAACGCCTGGACGATGGGCGGATGAATATCATCGCGATTGGCGCCGATCGTTTCCGCATTCACAGCCTGCTTCACAACAAGCCGTATCTGGTCGGGCAGGTGGAACCATTTGAATTAGACAGCGACGACTTTTCCACGCTGGAGCAAGCCGGGTCACAATTGCGTCCCTGGGTAGAGCGCTATCTGACCATGCTGTCACAGGCTGTTGAAAACGAGGATTTTGATCCGGCACGCCTGCCCGACGATCCGCTGGCGCTGGGCTATCTGGCTGCGGCGCTGGTCCAGATTCCGTCGGATCAGAAGCAACCGCTGCTGGCTACGATTGAGGCAACCGCACTGCTGACCAATATGCACACAATCTACCGCCGCGAAGTGGCCCTGCTCAACGCCATCATTGAGCGTGATCCACTGACGGATGATGAGCAGCTATTCTCGTTGAACTAACGCTGCCAGCCCTGCAAACACAAAACGCACCTGCTACGACCATGCCACAGGTGCGTTATTGGATTCTAGCCCCACATTACACACTAACGCGACTTTTCCACGCAGATGCCAGCGCGCATCCCGAACGCGAAACCGTACTGATCCTGCAAATACTCATACCCTGGACAAGGCTGAGATATATCCAACCCACGTCACGAATGACGCCGTCTGCGGTCTGCAAATCGACCCAACGGCACATCCCTTTGTAGGGACACGTGTAGGTACGTTCGGAGACGATCAGGTGTTCAGTTTTGACCTGATCCGGCGCGAAATAAAACGATCCCTCTTGTTCGATCACGTCGGTCTTGAGTTCGCCTTGCGCGACCACTTCGTTGCGTGTGATATCTTTGACGATGATGGTTGTCATGGCTACGCCCTCGCTATACTCTAACCCCACTCGGTTTCTACCAATACATACGCTGCCACATCAGACACTTGACTACATCCACACTCCAGTTATACCAGATTCGCTCGGCGGCGATCACAAATAATTCCTTAGCTCATGTTCCGCAGTTCATGCGCAGAGAGTAAAAAAGCCTGCCTCTACCGGATTTTGTGGTTGGGCTGTTTTATGGGGGAAATCAGCATTTT
>CBEVZO010000642.1:0-2905 GCA_965554365.1 uncultured Anaerolineae bacterium | reverse complement strand
TTTTTTCTCTGGGTGGGAGTCCGCCACCCGTGATCCGGTTGCGCACGCCGAGCAGTTTCTTCATCATTTTCTGGCGCGCATTGGGCTGCTTGATGTAGTCCAGCCCGACCTCATAGGTTGCGGCGGCCTGCATCAGCTTACCCCCACGCATTTGCAGGTCGGCAATCGCCAGTATTGTTTGCCCATAGTTTTCCTTATCGTCCAGTTCGAGGAAGATGGCGGACGCCTCACGGTAGTTGGTGGTGGCTTGCTCGGTGTTGCCGGTCTTGGCATAGACGCGGGCCATGTTGCCGAGGACCTGCGCCATACGATGCTGATCGTTGATCTGCCGGAACACTTCGAGCGCCATTGTCATCTGTTCGAGCGCTTCTTCGTGCTGGCCCAGCCCGTGCAGCGTCAAGCCGAGATTGACCTGCATCTCTGCGACCATGTCCGCCGTGCCGTCGTCCTCATACTGCGCCGCCGCTGCGCGGAAGGTTTCGACCGCGAGTTCGTAATCGCCCTGCATATACTGCTCGATGCCTTTGTCTTTCAGTTCATCAGCCGTGCTCATAAGATTTGGCGGTGGAGACTGTCGTCTTTAGGCGACAGAGGAAACCGCCATTCCTCCTTTTCTACATTTGTGTGAATGCGGACTATCAGGTACAACCGTACTATGATTACAGCAGAGATTAAGATCGTAACTGACGACCATGAAAAGACTGCACTGCTTGACTTGCTCTGGCACGTCAACACGGTGCGGACTCTGGTGGCTCGGACGGCGTTCAGCGAACAGTGCTGGCACAAATTCGGCCTGCATCACTTGCTGTACCACGAACTGCGCCCTGAATTTCCGGCCTTGACCGCCAATCACTTTGTGCGTGCGTTTGCCTCGGTTGCCGCTGCGTACAAGACGGCGAAAGCGCAACGCAAGGTGACGCAGCCGATCACGTTCCGCCCTGCGGCAAGCATTGATCTTGATGACAAATTGTGGCGCTTCACCGCTGACGGTACGATCTCTCTGTCCGTCACCAAAGGGTATCGACCACAACTGCCGTACCGCGTGGGCGAGCGGCAGTTTGACCAGTTGCAGTACGCCACACGTAGTGCGAAACTCGTCTACCGGTGCGGCGAGTTCTATCTGCAAATCGCGTGTGACGTGCCAGCCGCAGCGGAGTACGAACCAGGCGGTTTCTTGGGCGTCGATCTTGGCGTCGTCAAGATCGCGGTGGACAGTGACGGTGTGGAGTACAACGCACCGCTTGATCGTCGGCGCCAGCAGATCAGTGACCACCGGTCTCGGCTCCAACAACGCGGAACCAAGAGCGCCAAACGCAGACTCAAGCAAGTGTCGGGCCAACAGGCCCGTTTCCAAAAAGATGTGAACCACGTGATCAGCAAGCGACTGGTTGAGAAAGCGAAAGACACCCAACGCGGGATCGCCCTCGAAGACTTGAGTGGCATCAACAAGCGCATTGGGAAACGGCTGCGGAAATCTCAACGAGCACGCCATGCGAACTGGTCTTTTCACCACCTGCGATCCTATATCGAATACAAAGCACAGCACGCCGGAGTCCCGGTGACCCTGGTCGATCCGCGCTATACGTCTCAACGCTGTTCTAGCTGCCAACATGTAGCCAAATCCAATCGCAGAAGCCAGTCCGAATTCAAGTGTGTAGTCTGCGGCTTTACAGCTAATGCAGACCACAACGCTGCTGTAAACGTATCGCGGGCGGCAGTCAACCCGCCTATTGTAGGGCGTTGATTGCACTTACAAGCCCCTGTCTTTAGGCATGGGTCGTTGACACAATAATGCCTCCTCGATAGGATCATGTGGGTGAGGGTTCTACTAGCTACTTTAAACTGATTGGGGGCCAGGGGCAAATTGTCGATCTTATTTTTCCGGGGTCAACAGGTGATCGAGCGCCTGCCGCCGCGCCGCATACGCCGCGCCGCATACGCCGCGTCGTGATCGTCCCCGGTGAAGTCGATGTGCTGGTAGATGCCTAACTCAGCGGGGAGGCGTTTATGGCTGCGCAAATCGCTGCGGAGTGAACCCCGCAGCTACACAAAATCAAAGAACGCTAAAGCGCCCTCGCCTGCGGTCAACACAGCGCGCTTGAGCGTGCTTTGCCTTTCGATAGCCTGCGCCCTTCAGGGGCAGGCGGTTTTTACTCCACCGTAATCGTCCCCACCAGCGCCCCAACATCCGACACTGTGCCATCTGCCAGCGGCAAGATCGCACCGTCCCACCACGTGTAGAGCTTGGCGCGCACCTCGTATTCGCCGGGCGGCAGGTCGTCGGGAATGGTCAGCGTGTGCGGATCGAACACGATCTGTCCTGGTTGCCAGCCGGACGAAGGTGCTGCGCCGTTGGTGGGGAAACCGTCGTGATTGACCACACGCCCGCTGCCGATCAGGATCGCGGAGACGCTGTAATCCTGCGGCGGTGTCTGGTCCGCGCTCCACCAGAACATGAGCGTCAGATCGTCGCCGCGCTGCACAGTGTCAGGGTATGCGGCTTTGTGTAGCGTGATCGACGCGCCGAACTCTGCCAGCGACTTGTCCAACACCGTCGCACGGTCGTAGCGATACGCAAAAATCGGGTTGCCGTGATGCTCGTAGGGCAGGGTGGCGGTGCGCTGGAATCCGGCGAGGTCCAGCACGTCGAACACGTCATGTTTCTTCTCAGGATCGCCCCAATACGCCAGCCAGAGTCCGTCCGTGTCCGCGATGATGCTTTGCAGCCGGGGCACAAAATCGCCGCGATAGCGTTTGCGCAGGTCGTAGAGCGAGATTGCGAGGTCGGCGTTTTGGGCGTCGGCCTCGGCGGGCAGCAGATCGACCACGTCCGCCACATCGACGGGTAGTTCTAGCGAGAGGTGATACCACAGTGTCGCGTGCGCGCCCTCAACCTCCAACAGCA
>CBEVZO010000641.1:0-2909 GCA_965554365.1 uncultured Anaerolineae bacterium | reverse complement strand
CCCCGCCGAAGTCAAAGATCACCACGTTCTGCGGGCGGTCGATCTGCGTTTCGTAGAAGTATGCGGCGGCGATGGGTTCGTACTGCAAATACACTTCCTCATAGCCCGCCAGGAACGCCGCGTGGACGAGGCGTTGCTCTGCGAGTTTGTCCTGCTGCGGATCGACAGAGAACCGCACGGGACGGCCCAACACGATGCGCTTGAGTTCCCGTTGCAGGTGTGCTTCGGCGCGCTGTTTGGCGGTGTAGAGATACAGACCTACGATGTCTTCGAGGAAGTAGAACTGCGTGCCGATCACCGTGCCCAGGTAGCTTGGTGAGCGGAGGCTGGTCTTGAACGAGAGGAACAGGCGTCCCGGCGAGAGTACGTCTTTTTCGACGGTCACATCGCGGACAAATTCCGGCAGTTCGGCGAAGTTCAGCGTAATTTCACCGACCCACACTCGTTCATACTTGACCTTGCGATTGATGTTCTGCGCGTAATAGGTTTCGACTGCTTCCCGACCGATGAAGATGCGCCGCCGGTTGGTGATATACAGGGCGGTGCGGGCGACTTGCGGATGCGCGTTGGCGCGATCCAGAGGAATGAGTTGGAGCGTGTGACCGTCATAGCAGGACATACCGGAGTTGGTAGTGCCAAAGTCCATGCCGACAATCATGACTGGCGTCTCCTTGCGCTACGTTATGCGATGACTATGTGATTGTTGACCGGCTGATTGTTTCCGACGATTGGAACCAAGAGGGTTGGTTGTCCGGCAGCGGCACAGTGGGCATCGTGGGCGCTGTGCGTTCCCGAACTCCGTGCGCGGTGGTGCGCGAACTGTTCATTCTACAAGAAATCCGTAAAACTCTGTAGGGTGGATTTCTGCGGTGTTGATTATCGGCGCTGATCGGAGTACAGTAGCACGGTTCAATATCCTATCTCATTGTGGCAAAGGGTTGCAGTATGACCGATCAACCGAATTTTTCCGGCTTTGTATGTCCAATTCCGCTGCGTGACTATCCGCAGATTGTATTGGGACATGGCAGCGGCGGGCGGCTTTCCGCCGAGCTGATCCAACATCTGTTTGTCCCGTTGTTCGATAATCCCACGCTCAACGGTCTCAACGATCAGGCGGTGGTCAATGTAGACGGCGCGCGGCTGGCGTTCACCACCGATTCGTTTGTGGTCAGCCCGCTGTTTTTTCCCGGCGGCAATATCGGCAGCCTCGCCGTACACGGCACGATCAACGATCTGGCGGTCAGTGGCGCGCAGCCTTTGTTCATCTCGGCGGGTTTCATTCTGGAAGAAGGGCTGGCGATGGATGACCTCGGCAACATCGTCATGGCGATGGCGGCGGCATGTCGCGAGGCGGGCGTGCAGATGGTGACGGGCGACACGAAGGTCGTCAACAAGGGACACGGCGACGGCGTATACATCAACACGACAGGGATCGGCGTCGTGCCGGAGGGTATCGACATCGCCGCTAATCGCGCGCAGCCCGGCGACGTGATCATCGTCAGCGGCACAGTGGGCGATCATGGTATGGCGATCATGTCGGTGCGCGAGGGGCTGACGTTTGAGACGGAACTGGTCAGCGACAGCGCGGCGCTGCACACCTTGATCGCCGCGATGCTCGACGTGACGAAGGACATTCACTGTCTGCGCGACGCGACACGCGGCGGCGTGGCGGCAGTCCTCAACGAACTCGCGGATCAGTCGCAGGTGGGCTTTGCGCTCGACGAAACGACGATTCCCGTGCGACAGGCAGTCATGGCGGCGTGTGAGATGCTCGGCATGGACCCGCTGTATGTGGCGAACGAGGGGAAACTGGTAGCGATTGTGCCGCGCGATCATGCGGATGAGATTCTGGCTGCGATGCGTGCGCATCCGTTGGGCGCAGACGCCGCGATCATCGGCGAGGCCGTCGTGGATCATCCGGGAATGGTCATCACGCGGACGGCGATTGGTGGGCGGCGTGTGGTGGATATGCCGCTGGGCGAGATTCTGCCGCGCATCTGTTGAGTTCAGAGTTCACGGCGCGCACATCGGGAATAAAAAACGGGGGCCATTGCGCCCCCGTTACGTTTCCTTGCAGGTGTTGTGTTACTTCTCGCTGGCGTCGTCGTCAAAGAGTTTGCTGATCTCGTCGGCCCACACGTCGTCCAGCGGTGCATCGAAGACCTGCTCCGTGAATGAATCTGCGATGCGCGCGAGATACTCCCGCAGACCAAGTTGCGGGGCCATCTGCTCGATTTCATCAAGCTGGTCACGCATGGTATCCACCAGACGTTGGCTTTGCTGCTCCAAATCGGTCAGATCGAAGCGCGTTTTCAGCATGAAATTGACGCGCCGCATCACGCCTAGCCACGCAGTGTAGTCTTTCTCGATGCGGATCACATTTTCAGGTTGTTCCTCAACTGAGACATTGTAGATCGGCACAAACGCATACAGCGCCACGTACTCGATCTCGCGCTCGCTGGCGCGCCGGCACAGGTATGAGCCAATGGCCGCACCGCCCTGATACACCGAGAGGTTCACCACGAGTTTCTGAACTTCCGCTTTCATCGCAGGCATACTGTAGATCGCGGAGACGGTGCGCTCTTTGTCGTAGGGCAGTTCGCCATACACTCCGCCGAAGCTGACGATCCGCTTGATGCCTAATTCTCGCGCGAGGCCCAACACCGCTCCCACGTAGCGGTCTATGTCCAGGTGTGGTTCATCCCCGATCAGGATCAAAACTCCGCGCCCGTTGGTTTCGGTGTAGTAGATGTCGTTGTGTGGCGTTTCTAGTTCCACCGGATATCCCTCGTCAAACTTGACGGCGGGGCGCACAAGGTCGTGCGTGCCGGGAATCTGGAACAGGTAGAATCCGCCGGGCAGGATACGCCCGATGCGGCGAGCGCGGGTCTGGTCTACCAGGTATTGCG
>CBEVZO010000640.1:0-2913 GCA_965554365.1 uncultured Anaerolineae bacterium | reverse complement strand
GCTGGGGGGAATAGGGGCTAACATGCGCCAATCACGTTATTTTGTAGTCCTACCCCACGTTTTGCCAGGGGATTATAGCCGTGCGTTCCCCGCGTGCCAAGCGTGATCGGTGGCTGATGCAATGATGAATTACTGAATTGGTGGTGACCACTGGGGGGCACCATCCCAATCCAGCGGATCTGTTGTTAGCTGTTGCCGGTCGGTGCCATCCACTCGTATCCGGTAGACCTCAAGACTGAACTGAAACGCAATCCACTGACCATCTGGGGACCATTGGGGGTTCCACCCAGGAGTCAGGTACTGCTGATCCGCGCCATCGGGCCGCATATGGTAAAGAGCAGTCGTGCCATCGCGGGTCGACACAAACACAATCCACTCACCATCCGGCGACCAACGGGGAAGATCGTCCCATCCCGGATTGTCCGTCAGGCGCTGCGGGTCGGTCCCGTCTGCCCGCATCCGGTACACCTCAAACTTACCGCCATCGCGATTCGACACAAACACAATCCACTCGCCATCCGGCGACCACTGCGGATATTGATCCCATCCCGGGCTGTCTGTCAGGCGCTGCGGGTCGGTCCCATCCGCGCGCACCCGGTAGATTTCCACATTGAAGTCATGATCCTCCCCAAACGCAATCCACTCGCCATCGGGCGACCAACGGGGCTTGGTTTGAGTCCACCCTGCAGTCTCGACCAAACGCTGCTGATCTGTGCCATCGGCTCGCATGCGGTAGATTCCCCAGGCATCATCGCGTCTCGACACAAACACAATCCACTCACCATCCGGCGACCACTGCGGATATTGATCCCATCCCGGGCTGTTTGTCAGGCGCTGTTGGTCGGTCCCGTCCGCTCGTATCCGGTAGATTTCAGGGTCGCCATCATGCTTTGACATAAACACAAGCCACTCGCCATCCGGCGACCACTGCAACTCGACTTTTTCACTGTCCATACCCACTAAACCGTTGGTCAGACGCTGTTGGTCGGTTCCATCCGCCCGCATGCGGTAGATCTCCAGATCCCCGCCATCGCGATTGGACGCAAACGCGATCCACAAATTTGTCGGAGGATAATCCTGTGAGGCTACCCCTGATACTCCCGTCAGGCCTAAAATCAGTAAACCGCACAATACACAACCCAGTTTCACGCTATGTACGATCATCTTTTATACTCCTTGCATTCATGCTTTACGCCAGGGCACGTCCACTTCAATTGAGTAGGCCGCTTTTAAAGGCTCTCTCAGTCTTTTTTCTGGCGCATCTTCAAGTTTGTGGTAGGTGAGTTTTTCGAATGTCATGCTTTCCTCCCGGATAATAGTATACCAATCGAGTTGAAATCCCCCACTCGCAGCGTTACACTCGTTGACAGGTTGTGCATGTGAGCAATCCAGAAATGGACTAAAAACGTATGGTTTCCTGGAAACGCACGCTTACGATCCTCGCCTTCGTGCAATTCGTCTCCGCCATCGGGTTTTCGAGTATTGTCCCGTTTCTGCCGCTGTACATCGAAGACCTCGACTCGACTTCAGGACTCAGTATCGAATTTCTGGCGGGGCTGATCTTCTCGGCGCAAGCGTTCACGATGATGATCGCGTCGCCGTTCTGGGGCGCGCTCGCCGACCGGCACGGGCGCAAGTTGATGGTTGTGCGCGCGTCGATGGGCGGCGGGTTGACGATCCTGTTAATGGCATTTGTGCAGACCGCCGAGCAGTTGGTGCTGCTGCGGGCGTTGCAAGGCGCGCTGACCGGCGTCATGGGTGCGACGACGGCGTTAGTCGCGGCGAACGTCCCGCGTGAGCGTGCCGGGTACGCGCTGGGGGTTTTGCAGGTCGGGTTGTGGGGCGGCGTCTCGGTGGGACCGCTGGTCGGCGGCATACTCGCGGACACCTGGGGTTTTGACGTCGCGATCTGGGCGACCGCCGTATTGTTGATCGGTGGCGGCGTGCTGGTGTGGTTCGGTGTGGATGAGCATTTCGAACCGCTGCCGCGTCGGGCCGGACGTGCGGGCGGTGTCTTTGCGGCGTGGCGGCATGTGATGGCGGCGGAAGGCGTGCGGATCACGTATCTGGCGCGTTTTCTGGAACGCCTGGGCCGCACCATGATTTTTCCCTTCACGCCGCTGTTGATCAAAGAGTTGACGGGCAGTGATGACCATGTGGCGACGCTCACGGGGATCGTGATTGCGCTGTCGGCAGCGACAGGGACGCTCACAGCCGTGTACGCGGGACGACTGGGGGATCGCATCGGACACCGGCGGGTGCTGATCGCCGCCGCGTTGATCGCCGCGTTGTTTTACATCCCGATGAGCGCGGTGGTATCCGTGTGGCAGTTTGGTGCGCTGCTGGCCCTGGCGGGAGCATTGGCGGGCGGCATTATGCCGACGTTGAGCGCGCTGCTGGCGGGGTATACTGAGCGCGGCGAAGAGGGCGCGGCCTATGGGCTGGAAACGTCGATTATGGCGGCGGCGCGGACAATAGCGCCGTTGCTTGGGGCGGCACTGGCGGCGTGGTTGGGGTTGCGCAGCATCTATGTCGCGACTGGCTTGGTGTTTATCGCACTGGGGTTGATCGCGGTGCGTTGGCTGCCGGATGTCAAACGTGATGCGGACGCCGGGACGCACAACACGTCGGGGGTTGCTGCGCCGACAGCGGCGAAGTGAACTGCATTTTCCGATTGCGGAGATCGCTGCGGTTTGAAACCCGTAGCTACACAAAGTCAAAGTACGCTCAAGCTTTTTAAGAATTAAATACGGATATCCACGTGTGCGAGTTAGCCCCTCCCCCAACGCGAATTTGTTCGCGCCCCCTCCCCATGGCGCTGCGCTGATGGAGAGGGGACTTCACTACGCGATCGCCCCCCCCCTCTCCGGCTTGCTAATCATTACCCACAAGTCGAGGGCGGGGGTAAGATAG
>CBEVZO010000639.1:0-2914 GCA_965554365.1 uncultured Anaerolineae bacterium | reverse complement strand
GCGACCCAATCTGGAAAGATCTCGGCATCATCATCGGTCATAGCAATAATGTCCCCTTTGCAATGGGCCAGACCAATATTGCGGCTGGTTGCCAGGTTGACATTTACCGTTTTTATGAGTTGTACCTCAATGCCATACTTGCCGATGAAATTTCTCACGGCTGTGTCGGCTCGTTCGTCTCCCCCATTAACTACGACGACCTGATCCGGCTTGTCCGTTGAATCGTCGATCAAAGCTTCTAGGGCCTGTTGCAGCATTTCGTGGCGATTATAGGTACAGATCAAGACAGAAACAGTCAAGGCCAAGGTTAACTCCTTAAAACCTATCCGTGTAAACTAGGGCGTGAAAAAGAGCTGCAAATCGCAGAGAATGGAAGTACGACCAACCACATAATAGCGAGATGCGTCTTGAGAAAAAGATTATCCCAAACCGAAAAAAGTCGACCACTACTGATCTTGCCCCGATTTTAGCGGACAGTATTTGTTTCGTAGAGCCGTTCAAAGGCCGCAAGGCTGAGATAACCCAACGACGAGTGAAAGCGACGGTGATTATACCAAACTTCGAGGCGCATGGGTAGAAAGGACGAGAGCGTGGGTGTACGAACAACCTGTAGTTAGGCGGTGCGATCAAGTTTGCGACGCCGAGTGGCGATGGCGTCCCACTGCCCCGACAAAAACGCGGCGCGCGCCTTGGCAACATAGCGGGCACTAGCGAGGTTCCACCGAGCACCGGGGACTTTCATGCGTTGCGCCCCGATCTGTTTAGCGGCGCTCTCAATGGACCCCGAGCCAATTTGATAGCCCTGCGCACGGTAAGCGGGATAATCCATGCGCGTGCGATTATTGGTGAAATAGGTCACCGCCGTTTGAGCAGGGTCGTCTTCGCGCGCAGCGTTGATGTGCTGAGCACAAGCCTCAATCACCGCATCAATACGGCCTTCCCACAGGTCCGTGCGGACTTGCTCGACCCACTCAGCGCGCCGCATGTGGTCCTTGAACGCGACCTTCGCCACTGGCGCTAGATACTCACTGGCATGAAACCAATCGACGATCTGGATGGCGTGGGGGAAATACTGCGCAACCAAGCGCCAAATCCACTGGGCCCCATCGCCCAGGAAAACCAGTTCGCGGGCCAAATGTGCATTGTGCTGGACACCCGTCGCCCATAGCAAGTCGCCAAACTGTGCGGCGGGACAGATGTCAGCATAGTACGTGATGTCTTGGGCCTGGATGGTCCACTCGTCCTTGGGGGTACGCGGCGGCTGACTGGCGGTGGTAAACCAGGCCCCGATCTTCAACTCACGCCAGGGGTCGGCTGCTGCCTGGTCTGGCTCAGCGATGTGTTCACGCCGTGTATGCACTGCCGTACCATCAATGCTGCCATACAACCGCACAGGGCGACGCGCCGTGCGCTTGCGGTGCAAGAGTGCCGTGTGGTCAGACGCTTCCGCGTGCCACTCCCTGTCGCGCGCTGTCACTTCCTGCCCGTAAGCCTGCGCCGCTTTGTCCAGCGAGTGGTCGCTCAGCCCCACCAACGTCAGCGCTTCGAACAACGCACTCCCTTTGCCAAACGGCACTTGCACCCCCGTCAAACCACTCAAGCGCTCCAGTTCGGCACTCATCGCGTTGGCACGCCAGCCCAGCCGTTGATCCAACGGATACACCCCGCCCGACCGCTCACGGTAGAGATAGTATGCCCGTTTCACATTGCCCTTGCCCAGCACCGTGTACATCGTGCCTTCACGTTTGCCGACGTAGTCTGCTACCTCGCCGTTCTCGCCCTTGATCTCGTGCGCCGGTTCCTCTGCTTCGCATTGATTCAACCAGCCTTCGAGCACTTTACGCCCCAATGTGACCGTTATTTCTCGGCTTTTCCGTTCCATCTCACTCACATCCTCGGGTGCTGGCATCGTCTCGCTTAGGATGTCGCTCAACTGCGCCGCCATCTCATTCAGCGCTTCTGTGATGCGTGGTGTATCATTCATCTGTGAAGCCTCCTTGGATTTGTCATCCCCTATCCTAACGGATAGTTGGGGGCTTCGCTTTTTCTACTCCACTACAGGTTGTTCGTACACCCCACTCCGCCGCGCCTGCCCGTTTTTTTTCCAAAGATGTTACAATACAAGCACACGAGTTGAACGGGAGAACACATTATGGCAACCCTGACCATCACTGCACCGGCGGTGCTTCCGGCAGGGCAGATCGTCGCCACCGGCTTATCTGCCGAAGCGTATATGACGCAGTATGCCGACACCCACCATGAATGGGTGGAAGGAGTTGTAATCAAGATGTCGCCGCAGTCACTGCCGCATATGATGCTGGTCAAGTATCTCCAGCATGTGCTGGATGCGTATTTTGCGCTGAAGCCGGTGGGCCGCGTGCTGACCGCGCCTTTTGTGATGCGCCTGGACGCGGTCAACTCCTACCGTGAGCCGGATGTGCTGGTGCTGCGCCACGATAACCCCAGTGAACTGACCCATACGGCGCTGGTTGGCCCGGCGGACATTTGTATTGAAGTGGTATCGCCGGAGAGCGCAACACGCGATTATGGGGACAAGCTCATCGAATACGAGCAGGCGGGTGTGCGTGAATACTGGATCGTCGATCCACTCCGGCAGCGCTGCGACTTCAACCGGCGCACCGAATCGGGTGTGTATGCCGTTATTGCTCCCGATGAAAACGGTCATTACCGCACACCACTGCTGCCCCGACTGGCGCTGCATGTCCCCACCTTGTGGCAAGGAGAGCTGCCCGATTTGGCGGCGGTTATGGCGTCGCTGCAGGCGATGTTAGCCGACGAGTAAACTGTCATCGTCGCGGCTGCCTAATTGAGTTCGCCACTAGTATGGGTCTCTTGAGGAATAAGGCCGTTCCGCGAAAATAAATCGTCTAAACTGGCTGCGGTGTAATGCGAA